>CAVEOS010000003.1:0-88765 GCA_963617435.1 Lachnospiraceae bacterium | reverse complement strand
CGCGAGTGGAAGACGACCAGCTTTTATAGGAGTCGAGAACGAGCGCGATGAAACCACCGTGAAACGAAGGTAGTGAACGTCTAGTGAGTGAGATAAATTTCTCCATTTTTCTTTTATTTACAAACCGATAAACTTGAATACCCCCAGTAAAATAACGGCACGTAACACCGTATACCAGATCTCATTGCCTTTCAGAGCCCGAATACCCGTATGTATATTCCCCTTCGGACAGGTATCAATACACTTCTGACACTGGAAACAATCCCCGGCCAGTTCCGGTGCCGTATCCGGCGCCAACTCAATATCTGACGGGCACTTCACCGTGCAGGCCCGGCAGCCCTTGATACACTCAGAGTGGTCTCTGCGCAGGGTAGAAAACGGCAACACCGGCAAAATGGAAAATACTGCTCCCATCGGGCACAGCACACGGCAGAAAAACCGTTCCTGAAAACACATCCCCACAACAATCAGCACCAGAAGTACCATGCCGAGCGTATAGCCGCCTAATTTAAAGTTGCGCGCATGCAGCATGGAAAATACATCCCAAGGACTAAAGCCTTTCGCCTTGCTGTATACGCCTGTATAACATGCCACTGCGATGATCGCCAGCACGAAATATTTCACTACCTGCAGTTTTTTTACAACTGCCGCCTTCATAGTGATCGGTTTCTTTTTCAGTTTTTTGCAGATAAACACATAAAGTGCCCGCACTGCATCACCCAAACTTCCGAAAGCACAGGCAAATCCGCAGAAGAATCTGCCAAACACGATCGTGTATACACACAGCACGATCAGCGCTGCCACGAAAGAAGTTACTTCCAGATGTGCTCTTGTTCCCATCTGGGTAAAAATATATTTGACTCCGTTAAATGCTGCTGTGTAGGCAGACGGAATAAGCAGAAAATACAATAACTGTATCACTGCCCGCACCCACACATGAATTTTCTTCATGGTCTTTTTATTTGGCTGTTTCATTAATTGGCACCGCCTTCCTCAAGGGCCTGCGCCGTTGCATTTTTAATACCGGTAGAACTGAAGGTAGCACCACTGATGGTATCCACATCCGCACTCTGTGCATCCAGAATCTCCGGAATAATATCTTTTGCCATAGTCAGATAAGCACTGTCTTCTTTTTCTGCAGACAGAATCTCCACATCTGTAATTTTGCCATCCGCAATGGTCACTTCCACGGTAATATCGCCGCCAAATCCGGTGGCTGTTCCCTGATAGGTTCCGTCTTTGTAGGAACCGCCGCTTTCCCCGGACTGTGCCGCAATTTCAGCATTCTGGCGGTCTGCCTCGGCTTTCGCCTCAGCATCCGCCTGCTCATGTGCCAGGGTTACCTTGTTATAGCCAAACAGGGCAGCCACAATGACACATACGTTGATGATTCGTATGATAAATTTCTTCATTCTCCGCTGTTTCTATCCTTCTTTTTTATTCTGCATTTTCAGACAGTTCCGGAGTCTCCTGCTCCGCTTCTTTCTCTACCGTCTGATCCGGTTCCGGTGTTTCTTCTTTTCCTGTCTGAGTATTGTCTGTCTCATCGGTTCCTTCCGGCATTTTTACGTCATTCAGGCCTTCTTTTGCCTTGTTTTCCTCAAGGAATTTCTCTCTGGCCTGTTTCAGAGCTTCTTTGCATGCTTCCTTGATAGATTTGGAAGTGCAGGTTGCACGAGAAACAGTATCGAGTCCCACTAGATTGCTTTCCACCTGGCTTCCTGCATTCTCCTGTGTCATATCCACAACTGCCATACCGACGATACGGCTCGCCATACCGGCAACGCTGGATGTTCCGTTCACTGCCTTTTTGATATAAGAATTGTTACCGGAATCTCCATCACCGGATACATCTGTAACAGCTGTGATCTTGTCATTTTTAATAGTGATCGTAGCAGTCAGATTATAAGCATTGAAATCCTCATCTTCATCCGGCTCACATTTTACGGTCACAGTGTATGTACCATCTGCATAGTATACCGAGCCGCTCTGATCCGGTGTATCTGTATTTCCGTTATTATTTCCACCATTGTTTGCATTTCCATTATTGGAATTGTTACCGTTATTATTATTCTGGTTTCCGTTATTGCTGTTGTCAGATCCGTTGTTTGCATTGGAATTATTATTTCCATTGGACGGATTTGCTGCTTCTTTTGCAGACTCCAGAGCTGCTTTGACTGCGTTAATAATACCGTTAGAGCTGTAAGTTGCTCCGGAAACAACATCCACACCGGTTGTCTGGTTTTTCACAATATTACCTGCGACTACGCGGGCACGGTTAAAGAATGCCGCATCATCTTCATTTTCCAGAATCTCTACAGACTGAATCGTCTTATTTTTCAACACGATGGCTACTTTGACATCTCCGAGATAACCTTCCGCAACTCCATAATACGTTCCATCCGGATATGGGAAGTTTCCGGTTACGGACGGTGTCGGCGCAGACTGCTTCTGCTGTTCATCCCCGGATACCGTATCGGTAGATACAGGCACACTGCTTCCGTCTACGGCCGCCTGTGCCAGTGCGTTTCGAACCGCATTGATGATACCGACGGAACTATAAGTTGCTCCCGAAACGGTATCCACGTTTGTGCTCTGGGAAGACACGATCTTACCTGTAATGGCAGATGCTTTTCCGATATAGCTACTTCCGTCAGATGTGGATACGATCTCAACGGATGCGATCTTTCCGCCGCTGATCACAACTTTTACTTTGATCGGGCCTGCAAAACCGGTAGCACTTCCGTAATAAGTTCCATCTTTATAAGCTGCTGCATCAGCAACTTCTGCCACGGAACTAGAACCCTGACCCTGGTCCGGATTCTCTGCTGTTTTTCCACTGTCTTTTTCTCCGGTCAGCGCATTTTTAACCGCACTGATGATACCTCTGGAGCTGTAGGTCGCGCCGGACACTACATCTACGTCTAGGTTCTGGGACTGAATGATCCGGTCAATAACGCCCTTTGCACGGTTGAAAAATGCTGCGTCATCTGCTTCTACATTCAGAATTGTGATCGCCACGATTTTTTTATCTTTGATCTCTACGGAGACCGTGATTTTTCCGGCAAAACCGGTTCCGGTTCCTTCGTACACACCATCCGGCAGATCAAATACCTGACCTTCCAGTGTCGTTTCCTCTGCCACCTCTGCTGTTCCATCTGCAGCATTCTCTGTATCCGCAGTCTTTGGTGAGGGTTTTTGTACCGCATAAACCTTCGGCGTGTAAGTGGCCACAGATGCGCCAACACAGGCTACGACCAACAACGCGGATAACGCCGGCGCCATACTACTTAATTTGATCTTCTTTTTCTGATTTTTCGGATCCATGTTTTCCTGATCCACTTCCGTCTGCTTATCTTTCTTCATAGTCTCTCTCCTGATATTTTTATAACACTGCTTTCATATGATTGTTAGAAACACTTGTGCTTTACCAGATTTTTCCGGCAAAAATCACCCTGACTGAAAATTTATCACATTCTCATAATTTCCTTTTAAATAAAAAATGCCATGATGTTGTGCATTAGCATTTTCTAACGCACGTTATCATAGCATTACTTTTTTTTCAAATCAAATCATTTTTCTTTATTTTCTCAATAACTGGCTTTATTGATAATTTTTATGCAATTCCTTCTGTTTTTTCTCAATAACTTTGGTAAGTGTTGGCAAATACATAACGCAGTCTCTTATATATGCATATTTTTTCCACCAAGATTTCTGAGAAAAAAACGCATATCTATCTGCCGGATTCGTATGCCCGTTTTACCGCCGGTAAAACCACTCTGCATACCACGCCGATCAAAAATCCCGTCACGAAGCCCGAGATCAGAAGTACCGGTACATAAAAAATCAATTTCAGATTTTCCACCACTAGTATTGCCACGATCAGCTGTCCGATATTATGGCAGATACCGCCCATGACGCTGACTGCCAGAATCGACAGCTTGTCTGTTTTTTTCAAAAGCAGCATCACTGCCAGACTGAGCAGGCCGCCCGCCAGACTGTACATGATGGAGGCCAGATTTCCAAACATAAATCCGCTTAAAAAGATACGTACTACGGAAACAAGCAGTGCCTCTTTTCCGCCAAACAGATAAATTACCGCTACGATCACCAGATTGGCCAGGCCCAGCTTGACACCCGGAATGCCGAAATTGATCGGAATCAGGGTTTCCACATAACTGAACACCAGGGCCAGTGCGATCATCATCGCCATCATCGCAACCGTTTTTGCAGATGTCTTTTGTTTTTTCATAGTCTTATCATCCTGTCTATCCTAGGTCTGTGTTTACTTTGTCTCTATTTTCTGAATGTCCTTTGTGTTGTTCATGTTGATAAAGTCATCATAAATGCCGTCTGTGATATACAGCTTGCCGTCTTCATCCTCCATGATCGCATCAAATCCATCCGCTGCGCAATGTTCCTCACAGTAAGTGATGGCATCCTGGGTGCCAAGTACAAACAGAGATGTGGATAATCCATCCGCCAGAGTGCTGTCTGTACTGACAATGGTTACAGAGATCAGACCATTGTATGCAGAGTAACCGGTTTTCGGATCAATGATGTGATGGTATTTCACACCGGTATCTTCGTCCACAAAATACCGCTCGTATCCGCCGGAAGTGATAATGGCTTTGTCGGTAACGCTTACGCCGCCCAGATATCCATCTGTATCGTTCGGATCCTGAATGCCGACTTTCCACTGACTTCCATCAGTTTTATTTCCAAGGACATGTGCATTTCCTCCAAGGTTAATGACCGCACTCTCAATGCCATAGCTTTTCATGACATCCATGACTCTGCCGGAAGTATAACCTTTCGCGATTCCACCGAGATCGATCTCCATTCCTTCCGGAAGGCTGATGCTTGTCTGTCCATTTTCTTCGCTTAATGTGATTTTTCCAGCATCTACCAGGGCAAGTTTGGCTGCCAGATCCGATTCACTCGGCACTGCAAAATTTCCTGTGGTAAATCCCCAGAGCTGCATGACCGGGTAAATACTGATATCAAAAGCGCCGTTTGTACTCTGATAAATATCAAGGGCTCGTTTTACCAGATATTCGGTATCTTCTGAAAGCACCCCGCCGCCGTTCTGGTTGATCTGGGCGATCTCACTGGTTTCTTTTCCTGTGGACAACAGATCATCCAGTCTCTGGATCTCAGCAATTCCGGCCTCTACTGCTTCCTGGGCATTTTCGCCGTAAGCAGTCAGCGTCATGTACGTATCCATGGCAAACACTTCATCGGTGTATTCCTGATCACTGTTTTTATTGTTCGGTGTTTTCGTTTCCTCAGAAGCAGACGTCTCGCTCTGCGCAGAATCCGACGTATTGTTATTTCCTGTATTGCAGCCTGCAAGCGGAAGACAGACCAGTGCCCCGCACAGCAGTGCCATCAGTATTCTCTTTCGCATCTATCAAAATCCTCCATATAATTGCTTATTTATT
This sequence comes from Lachnospiraceae bacterium, assembly GCA_963617435.1. GTDB lineage: Bacteria > Bacillota > Clostridia > Lachnospirales > Lachnospiraceae > Eubacterium_I. The sequence goes on along the minus strand of CAVEOS010000003.1, from coordinate 83,321 downwards.
GGGTTTATCATTTATTAGCCGAAGCTAACGTTTATCTTAGTACATCCCCCGCAATTTTGCAAGCAGTTTTTTCTCTTTTCTGGATACCTGCACCTGGGTGGTGCCAAGTATTTTTGCCACATCTGACTGGGTCCGCTCCTCCACATACCGCAGATAGATCAGCTGACGTTCCTCCGCTTCCAGCTGATTCAGCAGCTGTTCTAAAAACAGATGGTTCATTCTGCGCTCAATCTCATTTTTCTGATCGCGGATCTGTTCCCCCAGTGTCAGCTCCTTTCCGTCATTTCCCGGAACCGGCCGGTCATAGGAATCCACCTCTGAATTTGCCGCCAGTGACTGCACGATATCCTCCCTGCGGATCCCTGTTTTTTCCGCAAGTTCTTCTAGCGTTGGATCCCGGCCGTGCTCATTCTGCCAGGCTGTCACCACCTGACTGACTTTCCACGCTGTCTCCTTTAAAGTCCGGCTCACTTTCAGCATGCCGTCATCCCGCAGATATCTACGGATCTCTCCGATGATCAGCGGAACTGCATAGGTGGAAAATTTCACCTCATAGGTCGTATCAAACCGGTCAATGGCTTTGAGCAGTCCGATACTTCCAATCTGAAACAGATCCTCCGGATCGTAACCACGGTTGGAAAATCTCCGTACAATGCTCCAGACCAGTCCCATATTTTCCTGTACCAGCCGGTCCCTGGCTGCTTTATCCCCCTGGTGCGCCTTTTTAAGTTCTTCTATCACCTGATCCATATGTAACTAACTGATCTCCCGCGTCATTACCACCCGGGTGCCTTTTCCCGGTGCGGATTCCACTTCCACGGTATCCATGAAGGCTTCCATAAAAGAAAATCCCATGCCGGAGCGTTCCAGATCCGGTCGGGTGGTAAACAGCGGCTCCAGCGCTTTTTTAATATCCGCAATGCCACGGCCTTCATCCGTGATGGCCACATAAAGGGTCCGTTCAAGGACACCAGCCTCCAGCCAGACAGTTCCGCCCTTCAGGTTATATCCGTGAATGATACAGTTCGTGACAGCCTCGGAAACTGCGGTTTTAATATCCGCCAGTTCTTCGATGGTAGGGTTCAGATAGCTGACAAAGGCCGCCACCGCCGTGCGGGCAAATCCTTCATTTTCTGATTTGGCCGAAAAAGATATCTGCATCCAGTTTTCCGGTTGCTGTCCCTTTTCTTTCTCCTGAAAAATCTGTGTCTGTCCACAGGTTTCTTGTTTGCTACTTTTGTCTGTTCTTTCCTGTATGTAAGTTCCCATACCGCTTATCTCCCTTCCTCTTCCATCAGAGCTTCCAGTCCTGACATTTTAAAAATGTGCTGCATCCGTTCATTTAAGTGCACCGCCGACACGGTTCCGCCGGAAAATTTCATGTTTTTGTATCTTCCGAGGATCACGCCGATACCGGAGCTGTCCATCCAGTCGGTGCGGGAAAAGTCAAAAATGATTTTTCGGATGAAGTAGGTTTCCGTCAGCAGGTCGGCTTCCTCCCGCAGGCTGTCGGAAATGTGGTGGTCTAATTCCTTCGGGATGTAGATGCGAAGGGTGTTTCCTTTGATCTGATATTCACAATTCATGGTTTTAGGGCTCCTTTTATTTTCTTTTTTAAGGCAGCTGAGGGAAAAACACGACAGGGCACGGACAATTTTCGATCGTCGTTGCGCCGCCTATCTCCGCCTCCTCCCGCGAACTCCCCAACAGCAAACCCGGCTGTTGTCTCAAACACACTCCCGGAGGCGAGCTATGCTCACTCCTATTGCGAAAATTGCCCTACCGCCCTCGTCGTGTTTTTTCTCTCAGCTGCCATTTGCACAACAAAAAAGCAATATACAAAAAAATTGCACATTCTCATGTACTAACGGAAAATTTCTACATATTTCCATTATTTTTCTTCTGTATATTGCTTCTTAAATACTTATTTAGTTTTTATCTTGAACGCAAGTTAATCATTGTTATCTGCGTTGTCGCTGGAGGTATTATCTCCAGACGTATCCGTCTGATTATCCGTAGTTCCGTTTTCATCCGGAACGGTAACTCCACGACTCTGCATGTCTTCGATCATTTCCTTACAGGTGTTGCGCACACTGGAGGAATCGGTCTTTTCTCTTGCGATTTGGAACCATTTCAGCGCATTGCTTTCATCGTTCTGATAGTTATAAGCAAAAGCCAGATAATATGCTGCTTTTCCACTCTGATATCCTTCGTCTGTTTTTACGATAGCTTCCAGCTTTTCAATTGCTGCTGCATAATCTTTTTTCTCGTATAGATTCATCGCTTCGTTCATATCTGCTTCCAACATTGCACTCTGTACATCAGTCAGCATGCTATCATAAATCTGCTGTGCGTTTTCACTGAGCAGATCTCTATTTACTTTTGTCAGTGTCTCACCAGCTTCTGCATGCTTGCCAGATGCATAGGATACATAGGCATTCAGCAATTCTTCATAAGATTCATTTTTCTGATCTGCGGAACTTGTAGCTGTCTGCGCATCTTCCACGGTCTGCTTCAGAGTCGAAATCTCATCCTCAAGACTCTTGATACTCTGCTCTCTGGTAGCAATGGTCTCATTGGCTTTTACCAGCTGGGACGCCGCATTGGTATTGGCATTTTTGCGGATGCCAGGCACGATCAGAAAACATACCACGGCAATACCGATGGCTGCTCCCACCAGCAGGTTTACCACTGTCAGCACAGCTGTGTTGTCAGTGAGCTTCGCCGGACGGATGATCAGGTCGTTTCCACTCTGATAGCTTACGGTATCTTTTTCCTTCGGTTTCATTTTTCCGTTTGCTTTCAGATGCAGACGGCATTCTTTTTTATAACGCATGGTATTGGCATCGCCTGCGTCGATTTTTTCTGCATTTTTTAATGCACGCAGTGCCAGATCATAACGTTCTTCTTTCATATACAGCAAAGCCAGCAGCTGATGTCCTTTTACCAGCTTTGGATTCAGGGCAAGTACTTTTTTCAACTGGATCAGTGCCAGATCTGTATTGCCATCTTTACAGTAAGTCAATGACTGGTTAAACTTTTTCACCGTCTGGGACAGTGTGTCCAGTCTGGCAGAGCTTTTCTGGATATCATTCAGATAATCATTTGCAGGATTGTCCTCCCCCTGCATGCTCTTGCTGATGATCCACTCACTCAGCGCCTTTACGATCTCACCCATCTCAAAATAAACAAGTCCCAGCAGGTTGCGGGCCTGAATATTCATCTTGTTATAACGAAGACTCATCTTCAGATATTCCACCGCGCCGCTTAAGTCACGGGCCTGGGCACGCTCCAGTCCGTCATTGTAAAGCTTGTTGGAAATACTTACGATCTTTTTCCAGATTTTTACATCTGCTTCACAGCTCGGACAGGTATCCATGGAATCCAGATGAGCACCACAATAATAACAGTTCATCTGTCTCCTCCTATCTTCTGCTCTCTTTCAGCATTTCCTGTAAAATATCCATCATATCGGTCAGATCACGGTTGTAGATTGCATCCTCTGCCTCTTCAATTTCCATACTCGGTTCAAATTTCTTTAATTCTTCCTCAAAATCAATCATCACAATTCTCCTTCCATACTTCCATCAATGCACCTATGAAATAGAGGGAGCCTGTACAGAAAAGCTTCTGCCCCGGCTTCTTCTTCTCTTTCATCACACGGAATGCTTCACGGTAATCCGCAAAACCGATAATCGGATGCTCCGCATCAGCCGTACATCCTGTTTCCTGTTTCGCTTTTTCCTTAAGAATGCCATCTGATATCGGCTCCATTGCATGTTCCTTCAATTTATATTCAAATAGTTTCTGCAATTTTTCAAAAGATATGCCACGCTCGTTTGGAATCGTAGTGACAGCCATCTCCTCCCAGGAAATATCTGCCGTCAGCATATCGATTGAGGTGCTGTAATCCTTTTCTTTCACCATGGAAAACAGCAGAAGCGGACGATAGGTATCCTTCGCGGTCAGGCGGTTCACGGCCTCGGTAAACATTCCAATCCCGGAGGTGTTGTGCGCCCCGTCAAAATAAATCTCCGGCACAATCTCCTGCATTCTTCCCTTCCAGAACGCCTCTTTCATACCTGCATGAAGCTGTTCTTCGGCTTTCTCACCGGCAAGTTCTTCGTGATACTGCTGCTGCAAAATCCGCATCGCAAGAATCGCCAGCGCTGCGTTTTCCACCTGGTATTCTGCGGCTCCCGGAATCGTCCATCTTGTTTCCTTATCATACGCAGTTGAAAGGGAAAAATCAATAAAATTATTCTTAAATTCCAGAATCTGGAACATTTTTTTCTCCAGCGCGGTACATGGGCTGTGCATTTCCTTCGCATGCGCCCGGATCACTTCGGAAGCTTCCGGATCATTGGCGTCAAATACAACCGGAACGCCCGATTTGATAATGCCTGCTTTTTCCCCGGCGATCTGTGCAATGGTATCACCAAGGATCTCTGTATGCTCCAGACTGATGGAAGTGATAATGCTTAACACCGGATTTGCAAAACTGTTCGTCGCATCCAGCCTGCCGCCAAGTCCGGTCTCTAAAACTACATACTCCACCTGCGCCTCTTCAAAAAGTACCATACCCATGGCAAAAATAAACTCGAAAAATGTCGGATAGCCCAGACCTTTCTGATCCAGTTCCTCTGCTGTCTTTTTTACCCAGTCATAGGCAGACAGAAACTGTTCTTCGCTGCAAAGGTCACCATTTAACTGAAAACGCTCCCGCACATCGATCAGATGCGGGGATGTAAACAGTCCCACGGTTTTTCCCTCAGAAAGCAACATATGGTAAAGGAAGCAGCAGACGCTTCCTTTACCATTACTTCCTGCCACATGAATGACTTTGCAGTGATTACCCGGATCACCAAGCAGCTCCATGAAATGTTTCGTGTGCGCAAGGCTGTGTTTTTTGGTAAACTTCGGAATCCCGTACAGAAATTCCACCGCTTGTTTCATGTTTTCACTCATATTATTTTAACTGTGCCAGACGATTTTCTACGTCTTCCATCATCTGTTTGTATTTCTCAAGTTTTGCTTTCTCCTCGTCAACTTTTGCCTGAGGTGCTTTGCTTAAGAATTTCTCATTGTTCAGCATGCCGTTGGAACGAGCCAGTTCTTTTGCAAGTTTTGCTTTCTCTTTCTCCAGACGTTCCCGCTCTTTTGCCATGTCTACCAGCTCCTCTAACGGAATGTATACAACGGCATTCGGGATAACAACGGATACGGCATCCTCCGGGATTCCGGCTTTATCTGCCTGTACGTCGATCTCGCTTGCGGAGATTAACTGGCTGTAAATGTCTTTGTGGGAAGCAAACAGCTCACGCAGATTCTCATCCGGGGATACGATGAAATATTTTGCTTTGCGGCTTGGTGGAACGTTCATCTCGGAACGAATGTTTCGGATGCCCTTAACCAGTACTTTGATGGTCTCCACATCAGCTTCTTCTTTTGCAAAATTCCACTCCTCTGTGTATTCCGGCCATGGAGCAAGCATGATGGTCTCCTCTTCCGGACAAAGTGTGCAGAAGATCTCCTCTGTGATGAACGGCATGTACGGATGCAGCATCTTTAATGCGTTGGTCAGTACTGTTTTCAGAACCCAGAGTGCTGTATTTGCAGCTTTCGGATCCTCTTCTTTTTTGTACAGACGTACTTTTGCGATCTCGATATACCAGTCACAGAACTCTTCCCAGATGAAGTCATATACTTTCTGAACTGCGATTCCCAGCTCATATTTATCCATGTTCTCTGTCACGTCTTTGGCCAGAGTATTTACTTTTGATAAAATCCATTTATCAACCGGCAGCAGATCTGCATCTTCTGGTTTGGTCGGCTGCTCATCGCCCAGGTTCATCATAATGAAACGGGATGCATTCCAAACTTTGTTTGCAAAGTTACGGCTGGACTCTACACGCTCCCAGTAGAAACGCATGTCGTTTCCAGGTGCGTTACCAGTGATCAGTGTCAGACGCAGAGCATCTGCACCATATTTGTCAATAACCTCTAACGGGTCGATACCGTTTCCAAGGGATTTACTCATCTTGCGTCCCTGGGAATCACGTACCAGTCCGTGGATCAGTACAGTGTGGAACGGCTCTGTACCGGTCTGCTCTAATGCAGAGAATACCATACGGATAACCCAGAAGAAAATGATATCGTATCCGGTAACAAGTACGTCTGTCGGATAGAAGTAATCCAGTTCCTCTGTTTTGTTTGGCCAGCCAAGTGTGGAGAATGGCCACAGTGCGGAGGAGAACCAGGTATCCAGTGTATCCTCATCCTGTTTTAAATATGTGCAGCCGCATTTCGGGCATTTCTCCGGCATTTCACGGGAAACAACCATCTCGCCGCACTCGTCACAGTAGTAAGCCGGGATTCTGTGTCCCCACCAGAGCTGTCTGGAAATACACCAGTCACGGATGCCCTCCAGCCAGTGCATATAAGTCTTTCCGAAGCTTTCCGGAACGAATTTCAGTCTGCCGGACTGTAATGCATCGATAGCCGGTTTTGCCATTTCTTCCATTTTTACAAACCACTGCGGTTTGATCATTGGCTCAACGGTTGTCTTACATCTGTCATGAGTACCTACGTTGTGAACGTGCTCAACTACTTTTACGAGCAGTCCCATCTCATCTAATTTATCAACGATAGCTTTTCTTGCCTCGTAACGGTCCATACCTTCGTAAATACCGCCGTTTGCATTGATGGTTGCGTCATCGTTTAAGATATTGATTTCTTCCAGGTTGTGGCGTTTTCCTACCTCAAAATCATTCGGGTCGTGTGCCGGTGTGATCTTTACGCAGCCGGTTCCAAACTCTTTGTCTACATATAGATCAGCAATAACCGGGATCTCACGGTTTACGATTGGAAGCAGTAATTTTTTACCAATGATATCCGTGTAACGCTCGTCATCCGGGTTTACGGCTACGGCTGTATCACCAAGCATTGTCTCCGGACGGGTAGTTGCGATTTCAACAAATCTGCCTTCCTCGCCGATGATTGGATATTTGATATGCCAGAAATGACCTGTCTGCTCTACATGCTCTACCTCTGCATCGGAAATAGAAGTCTTGCAGACCGGACACCAGTTGATGATACGGGAACCTTTGTAAATATATCCTTTGTCAAACAGACGGATAAATACTTCTTTGACTGCCTCGGAGCATCCCTCATCCATGGTAAAACGCTCTCTGTCCCAGTCAGCGGAAGATCCCATTTTCTTTAACTGTTTTACGATACGTCCGCCGTACTCTTCTTTCCAGTCCCATGCGTATTTCAGGAACTCATCACGGGTTAAATCTGCTTTGTTGATGCCTTTGTCTTTCAGACTGTTGATAACCTTAACCTCTGTGGCAATGGCTGCATGGTCAGTACCCGGCTGCCATAATGCGGAATAGCCCTGCATTCTCTTGTAACGGATCAGGATATCCTGCATGGTGTTGTCCAGAGCATGTCCCATGTGCAGCTGACCGGTAATATTTGGCGGCGGCATAACAATGGTAAATGGTTTTTTGCTTCTGTCTACTTCTGCATGAAAATATTTATTGTCTTCCCATTTCTGGTAAAGACGGTCTTCGATCCCTTTTGGATCATAGGTCTTTGCTAATTCTTTCATTCTGTCTCTCCTTCCAAAACTCAAATCCAGGAAAGTATCTTTCCTGGTTGCGCCGAGCACATTTGCGAAGCAATAATTTATACTTGTGCGAGTGTGCAAAAAAACCCTCCACATGCGAACTACATGTGAAGGGCGAATCTACGCGGTACCACCTTCATTTTATCTCATCACCAGTTTTTGAACTCCACTGGAATCAGCTAAAATCAACTGACATTTATTGTTTATAAAAATCAGCCATTCGACTCAAACTGAGATGAAATCTCTGTGATTGATTAACGGGAATCACCCGGGATTTCCTACGCACCATCCAGCGGACATATTGCCTGTTTTCTCATCTCAACAGAACTTTTGTACTCACAGCTTGCGCTGCTTTTATTCCATATGCATATATGCTGCTCCGGCTTCAGACATCCGGTTCCAAAGCTACCTTCCGCAAACTGCCTGTCAAACGGTCTTCCAGTCTGTGAACCGTTCTCCCTGTCACTGCATCTTTCGCGTACTCCTCTTTGTCACTACCTTTTTATAACTATAAAGTTTTCAAAGTCTTAAAACATCATAAACAACATTTTTTACCTTGTCAAGTTATTTATAACTGTGAGTAGCCGAATCCGTTTACCATGGCTTCGATGACAAATCCCTTTTTGCAATACGGGCATTCGTCTCTACCAAAGGCCTGATAGCCCGGCACATCATCTTCGGTAAATACAGAATGTACTTCCATGCCGCCAACTTTCTTTACTGTACTGAAAATAGAAGAAATACCACGCACGGTTCCTCCATAATACTGCACACATTCCAGGCTGCGCCGCACAGTCAGACCTGTGGTCGTGGTTGCCAGCAGCAGAATGACGTTTTTGCCTTTGATCGCAGGAATTGTGTTATCACGGAAGATCAGCTGATTGTTTGCATTGTACTCCGGAGTAACCACATAAATGGTATCATGCAGGTTTGTGTTGCGGAATCCGCGTTTTTCAAACTCCTGCGCCAGATAAGCTCCTACCACTTCCGTACCATCCATGCAAACGATTGTATCAACCACGGTAGAGTTCACATAATCTCCTGCCAGACTTTTTGCAACTTCCTGCGCCTCGTTCGCACGGGTTTTCAAGCTTGTCATATCAATGTAAAAATTGATGTGGGAGTGGCTTGTGGCAAAATGTCCCGGGATGGCATGCAATGCTACATGGTTGTTGTTTCTCGCATACAGTTTTACCATTCTTGATTCCATAGATTCCATCGTAAAATCCCCCTCTTACGTTATATTATCTAATAATGTGTCCAAGTACACCGTAAGAAATCAGTGTCATAATTATAGCTGCAATACAGATTCCAACCAGAATCGCCTTGAACGCTTTTTTGATATCCATATCGATCAGAGATGCTACCAGAGCACCGGTCCATGCGCCTGTTCCAGGAAGCGGAATACCAACGAATAGAACAAGTCCCCAGAACTCATATTTTTCGATCTGGTCACGTTTCTTCATCGCTTTGTTTTCCATCTTCTCAACCAGTGGACGGAACAGCTTTGTTTTTTTCATTGCTGCAAATATCTTTTTGATAAAAAATAAAATAAATGGAATCGGAATAACGTTTCCTACTGCGCTGATCAGGATTCCTTTCCACATCGTAATATCTAATAAAGATGATGCCAGAATACCACCTCTCAGCTCCAGAATTGGAAACAGTGAAATAATAAATACGACCGCTTCCCTTGAAATATGTGCACCTAACGTGCTTGTAAACCAGGTTACCAGACTTTCCATATCATCCTCCTAAAAATCATTTTTATCCTACATTCTGCATTATTTTACACTATTTTTGCAGAAAAAGATATAGGGATTTTCTTAATATTATGCAAGCCTAAATCGATTTATAATCTTTCGGTCTCTCTCAGATATTTTTCTACCTCTGACAGGAATTCATCCATCTCTGCATCGGTTCCGATGGTGATACGCAGATAATTGTCAATTCGCGGCTTTTTAAAATAGCGGACATAAATATCTTTTTCTTTTAATTTTTCAAACAGCTCCTCTGCCGGACAGCTCTTGTGGGATGCAAAAATAAAATTGCTCTTGGAATCACGGAAGGTAAATCCCAGCTCTGTCAGACGCAGTTTCACACGTTCTCTCGTCTGAATGATCTTATGTAAGGTTTCCTCAAAATATGCCTGATCGTTGATGGATGCCACCCCGAGATCCAGTGCGGTCTGATCCATCGTATAGGAATTGAAAGAATATTTTACATCGTTCAGATATTTGATCAGCTTCGGTGATGCCATCGCGTAACCGATACGCATGCCCGCCATGGAACGTGATTTAGAAAATGTCTGAACCACGATCAGGTTATCGTATTTTTCCAGTAATGGCAAAGCTGTCTCAGCGCCGAAGTCCACATAAGCCTCATCGATGATTACGATAACATCCTGATTGTGCTGCAAAATATCCTCGATCATTTCCTGAGATGCTTCCACGCCGGTCGGCGCATTCGGATTCGGAAAGATCACGCCGCCGTTTTCTTTGTAATAATCCTCTTTGCGGATATTAAAATCGTCATCTAACAGCTGTGTCTCATACGGAATACGAAATTCCTCTGCCCACACATCGTAAAAAGAATAGGTAATGTCCGGAAACAGGATCGGTTTTTCTCCATTAAAAAAGGTCATAAAACACATGGCAAGAACGTCGTCGGAACCAACACCGACAAATACCTGCTCCGGTTTTAAACCTTTCTGTTTTGCGATCGCATCCACCAGACGGGTGCAGGCCGGATCCGGATATAGTCTCAGACGGTCTGGATCCAGATTTTTTAAAGCCTCAGCGACACCCGGAGCTGGTGGATATGGATTTTCATTTGTATTTAATTTGATCATGCGTTCCTTGTTTGGCTGCTCGCCTGGAACGTACGGAACTACTTTACGAATGTTCTTTTCCCATGCTTTTGTCATCACTTTTTACTTCCTTCTACAGTTTTCTACACTGTACCACACTAAAGTGTCGCTTGTAAAGGGTTTTTAGGGATATAAAGCGAAATCAAGATTCCCTTTATGCACGTAACAAAAGCAGCGCATGTTCTGGTACTGTAATTCGTACCTGCTCATGTTTTGCAAATTGTTCCGCTTTTTCTTTGTCCATCAGGATTCGCAGTGACATTGTATCTTGGTTGTATTTCAAGACCAGTTCGGATTCAAACTGCTGCTCTAACAGACGATCCATCTGCATAATGGAACTGTTTTTCGCCGGTTCTAAATCTGCTGACACTTCGATATAATGTGCACGCACGCCAACAAAAGTAATATCCTCCGGGATTTCTTTTTCCAATTCAAAGCAGATGCCCCAGTCCAGAACTTCCAGCTGATGCGCAGACAACCGTTTTGCAGGCACAATATTTCGACATCCGGAAATACGGGCTGCCGCCTGTGTCACCGGATTTGCGAAAAATTCTTTTTTATCCTGGATTGTTTCCATATGACCTTTTTCCAGCACGCAGATACGATCACACAAGTGATAAACTTCATCACGGCTATGGGACACAAAAAGCACCGTTTTTCCGATTTCGGAAAGCAGATCCTGCAATTCTTCTTCTACCTGCCATTTCAAAAAGCTGTCAAGTGCTGACAACGGCTCATCCAACAGAAGGATTTCCGGCTGCGCCGCCATCATACGCGCCAGAGCCACACGCTGTTTCTGACCACCGGAGAGCTGTCGTGGCAGACGGTGCTCCAGTCCTTCCAGACGGAAACGGCGGATATAATCCTGCACGATCTCTTTTTCCGGCTTCTTTCCCATGCCCGCCATGATATTTTTCTCAACGGTCATGTTCGGAAACAGGGCGTAATCCTGAAACATATATCCGACTTTTCGCTTCTGTGGAATCAGATTGATCTTTTTCTCAGAATCAAATAAAGTACGGCCGTTTAACACAATTTTTCCCTCATCCGGTGTCTCGATTCCCGCAATGCACTTTAACGTCATACTTTTTCCGCATCCGGAAGCACCAAGCAGGGCAAACATTTCCTCTCCTGCGTAAAACGCCACATCCAGAGAAAAAGATCCTATTTTCTTTTTTATCGCTACTTCTATTGCCATCTATCTCTCCTCCGATGCTACCAGCTCTGCGTGTTCTTCATATTTTTGCCCGCTACAAGGTTCATTGCAACGATAATGCCGAAGGCGATAGCCAGAATAATGATAACCCACACACCGGCCGTCAGATAATCGCCATCCTGAATAACCATGGCGATCTTCTGTGAGATCGTTGACGTCTTTCCGGGGATATTGCCCGCCAGCATAGAAGTCGCACCGTACTCACCAAGGGCCCGGGCGAAAGTCAGGATCGTTCCTGCAATGATACCAGGTCCTGCATTCGGCACTGCCACTTTCCAGAAAATCTGCATTTCAGACATACCAAGTGTCCGCGCTGCATAGATCAGATTGGCATCCAGCTGCTCAAAAGAAGCTCTGGCATTTCGATACATCAACGGGAAAGAGATTACTGTCGCAGCGATGATACATCCAAGCCAGGTCTGTACTACTTTAATTCCAAACTGGTTAAATAAAAACATACCGATCGGACGTCGTTTACTAAATAACAGCAACAGGAAAAAGCCCGCAACGGTCGGTGGAAGTACCATCGGCAGTGTCAGAAATCCATCTGCGATCGCTTTGGCACGCTCACCGGCATGAACAACTTTTCTTGCTGCAAATAATCCTAAGAAAAAGGAAATCACCGTTGCCACAACTCCTGTTTTAAAGGAAATGAACAACGGTGTCCAATCCAGATTCTTTACGATTTCCATAATTGCATCCATATTTTTCTCCCTATGCTCCGGTCATATAACCAAAGACATTTCTCCTACACTCTACCTGTAAATCATTTTCAAACAAAAACTATTTCAATTGTTATATTTAGATAAAACCCGACCAGCTTTCGCCGCCCGGGTTCTACCTGTATTGATGCATCTGTTTCATGATACGCAGGCTGAATTTATCTACTTAAATAGAGAAATCGAAGAAGCTTTCCGCGGCAAGCGATTAAGCGAACGACCGATTTTCGCAAGGTTTTGCGCGAGTGGGAACCGACCAGCTTTTATAGAGGTGGGAACGAGCGCGATGAAACCACCGCGAAATGAGGGTAGTGAACGTCTAGCTGTCGCGGAAAGCTTCTTCAATTTCGTTTTCAAATAGTTAAACTTTAACCATAAAAGAAACTATTCTTAATCTTCTACATTTGTATCAAAATAGTAGCTGTCAAAAATAGCTTTTGCTGCATCAGATTTTACAAAGTTTACGAAATCCAGTGCTGCTTTCTGCTCTAACTCGTCAGCTTCATCATTCTGAACCTGAGCGATCGGGTAAATTACGTTACCTGTCAGATCGTAGCTGATAACCTGAAGAATCTCAAGTTTGTCCTCAAGACCATATGTATCAGAATAGTAAACAGTACCAACTTCGTTAGATCCCTCTGCTACCTGAGTTTTAACAGCGCTTACGTTACCGCACTCGTTGATCTCAACTCCGCCCAGAGCCTGAGAAACAACGTCTGTCGGGATTGTAGATACATCATCTACAGCATCCAGCATACCTGCATTTACCATTGCCTGACGTGTATATTTACCAACCGGAACGCTTCCGTCTGCCAGTGCGATGCTCTTTGCGTCTTTCAGGTTCTCAAGACCTGTTACTGCTGTGCCGCTTCCTTTGTATGTGATAACTACAACCTGGTTGTTTACTACATTATGACGTGTGCCGTCTACTACTAACTGGTCATCATTCTGTAATGTATCCATCTGTTTCTGAGCTGCAGAGAAGAATACGTCACAAGCTGCGCCCTCCTCGATCTGTGCAAGCAGTGTTCCTGAACTGTCATAACTTGGTACAACTGTTACGTTCGGCTGAGTCTCATTGTATTTCTCAATAACTTCATTTAATGCGTTCTCAAGACTTGCTGCTGCAAATACAGTGATCTGTGTATCCTCAAACTGATCTGCTGTCTCCGCTGCTGCCTCAGAAGCATCTGTCTGCTCTGCTTTTGCAGATGTGTCATTTGCAGCTCCCTGGTCTGTGTTTCCACATGCTGCCATGGATACTACCATTGCGCCGATCAGCATTACACTTACTAATTTCTTTTTCATTTCTTTTTCTCCTACTTTTCCTAATTTTCATTTTTGTCACGTTTTGTCGTGTTTCATGCAAGTTTGTTATACTATAGTTTCATTATCTTGTCAAGTATTGCGTTGGTATTTTTATGGTATACCGCATTTTCTATCAAAAAACAGCCCCATTTAATAGAGCTGTTTTCCCATTTCGCTGATGTCATATCCGGACATCACTTCCGCTTCTTTTTTAAATTCATCGGATCTGATAATATCCAACAGATTCTGAAATTCCTTCCGTTTCAGATCTTTTTTGCGAAATACAATATCATAACTTTCCTGTTTCAGCGGTATAAACTGAATGCCGTCCATCTGGCGCGCCACTTTTTCATTTCCGATGGCCACGTCCGCGCCTCCTCGCAGTACGTTGGTGGCTGCAATCATATGAGAAGCCGCAATGTCCTCATATCCATTGAGTTTATCTGTGTCAAGATCCAGTTTTTTACACATTTCATCTATAAAAATACGAATGCCGCTGCCTTTTTCACGATTGATCATACGCACATCTTCCCGCGTCAGATCGGAAAAATCCTGAATGTTCTTCGGATTTCCTTCCATCACATAAAATCCCTGCCAGCGTTTCAGCAGATGAAAAACGGCCACCTGTTCCCCCGGAAGCATGCGTTCCACGTATGGCAGATTGTAAGTATCTGTCGCGCCATCCCACATATGGCAGGTTGCCACATAATTTTCATTCTGATACATCCGGTAAAGTCCGCTGTAACTTCCCATCGGCGAACGGTAAATCTGGGTTTTGCCATCACTCTGACTGTTATAGAGAGAACACAGCACATCCAACAACTGATCCTGCCCACAGATCACAATGTTTTCCGCTGATTCTGCCTCCGGTGTCATTCCCATGTATTCATACAGATCCTTGCGCGCGATCCGGAACTGCTTTCCCATCTTGGTCGCTTTCAGATCACCGCGCTTGATCATTTCGTAAACGGTATTTTTCTTTACCTGCAATATTTCCGCCACTTCCAACGGCGATAAGAACTGCTCTTCCATGATTGTCTCCTTCCAAAATCTTTCTTATCCTGTCTTTATCCATATCAAGTATATCACGTTTTATTTTGAAATGTCACACTTTCCTAAAAGCGTCATTCTTTTATACTATAACTGTTAAAAAAAGGCTTTGCAAGCATATCTTTTTATGATAGAATATGCGTTACAGTTCATTTTGCGAAAAAACGCGATGAACAAAATCTATTTTTTCGGGGTGTGGCTTAGTCTGGTAAAGCGCTCGTCTGGGGGGCGAGAGATCGCAAGTTCAAATCTTGTCACTCCGATATAAAAAAGCGCAGAAGACAGATTCTTTTTCTGTCTCCTGTGCTTTTTATTATACTGCTCCGCCCAGATAGCATTGATACATAGAAAGAATTATAAAAATTTAAGATTTTTTCACATTGTTTTTTTTGTTCCATGATGCTACACTCTTCTATAAACCTTGATACAGTTGCTAGACTATGTCACATGTTTCATTTACACGGGAAACTGGCATTTTGTTTCTATATAAGGGCAACTCTTTGCGATCTGTATCAATACCTTATAATATCATCGGAGCAATATCGAGTATGAAAAAACTTTTTGAATACCTCAAACACAACACGCACTTTTTCCTGCTGCTTTACGCGCTGATCTACATTCCGTGGTTTTGCTGGCTGGAGAAAAAAGTGGATATCAATTCGAATTTTCATGTCATTCATGTGGCATTGGACGATTACATTCCATTTTGCGAATTTTTTGTCATTCCGTATTATCTGTGGTTTGTATACATGGCAGTCGGAATTATATTTATTGCATTTACAGACGGGAAACTCTGCTGGCGGATGGGAATCTTCCTGATCACCGGTATGACGGCATTCCTTTTTATCTCAACGGTATATCCGAACGGACAGCTGCTCCGGCCGGAAACTTTTACAAGGGATAATATTTTTGTACACATCGTGCAGAAACTGTATGCGACAGATACACCGACAAATCTGTTTCCGAGTATCCATGTGTATAATTCCCTTGGAATTTATTTTTCGCTTTGTCACAGTGAGAAAATCAAGAAGCATAAATGGATCAAATATGCTACACTGGTGCTGACCATCTGCATCATCCTGTCCACGATGTTTATTAAACAGCATTCTGTTTTTGATGTGCTGACGGCACTCGCGCTGGCGGCGTTCATGTATTCCGTGTGCTATGGGGCAATTTCCGTGGCGATTGAACGGCGGCGGCAGAAAAGAATTCCGGCGGGACAGATTTAATTCTTGTTTGGTGATTAAAAAATTTATGACAATACGTTAAGACTATGAAAGCGGACTCAGCCAAATTTTTCCTGTCAGCTAACAATCGCTTGCCAGGAAAAATTTGCTCTGAGCCCGCTATTTACGTATATATTTAACTGTACTGTTTAGTAATCGATTTAAAAAAATGAACTCAGACCTTATTTTACGTACGCATCACCGTAAATTTTTGTATCACAACGGCACTGCGTGACACCGCAAGGCGGTCTTGCATTTTAAATTTATGATTATCAAAACGTATATGACGTCAGGCATGCAATCTTTCCTCGGCAAGCGATTGTTAGCTGCAGAGGTAAGATTGATGACTGGCACTTTCACTAACCCCAAATTTAAACCTCACAATTACCCTAAACAAAGATTTCGCCAAGTACGCCAACCACTTCCAGCATGCGCCCCTCTTCCAATCCGGAATAATTCAACACCAGCACATGCCGATACAATTCTTTTTCCCCGATACAAAATTCAGAAAGGCAGCACAGATTGATCCCCTTCATTCTTGCCCGAAGCTTGATTTCTTTATCGGAAAGCTCTGTTTTTAATTTTACCAGAATATGCGTACCGGTCTCCATTCCCAAAATTTCTTCCGCCGGGATCGTCGGTGTCATCTGGATCGCATTTTTCAGTTTTTCTCCCTGACTCAGATAATAGCGCCGCATTCGGTTTAAGTGACGGTCAAAATATCCGTCCCGCAGAAACGCTGCCAGCGTATGCTGCTCTAAATTAGAAGACGTATTGGAAAAAAAGTTGGCAGAATCCACATACTGTTCCAACAGTTTTGGCGGCAATACCATATAACTGATCCGAATTCCCGGGCTCAGTGTCTTGCTGAAAGTATTCATATAAATAACCCGCTGGCTTGCATCCATACCATATAACGCTGGAATCGCATGTCCGCTGTATCGAAATTCACAGTCATAATCATCTTCTATGATATAGTGGTCAGCGGATTCCTCCAGCCATTTCAATAATTCCTGCCGCCGTCTGGCCGTCATGACAGTTCCAAGCGGATAATGATGCTCCGGGGATGTATGCACGACTGTCGCACCGCTTTTGCGCAAGCTTCCCATATGAATTCCGTCTTTGCTCATGGAAGTCCCGGTCCACTTCACTCCAAGGTCTTCGTAAATCAGGCGAATTTTTCGATAGCCGGGGTTTTCCACTGCGTACACCGCATTGGCTGGAAGCAGTCCGATCAGCTTTGAATAAAGATATTCAATTCCAGTTCCGATGACAATGCAGTCCGGGGACACCACCATGCCTCGGTTGTGATACAGATATTTTGCAATTTCATAACGCAGCTCCGGGCTGCCAAGAAATTCTCCTCGCTTCATCAGGTGCAGATTGTAGTCTCCCAGCACCTGCCGCATTACTTTTGTCCACATAGAAAATGGGAACTTCTCGTATACCGTCGTGTTGGCAGTAAAATCTACCATCCAATTTTCTTCCTGTTCCGGTGCTGCTTCTTTTATTTCTACCTTCTGGTATCTTAATGGCGAATCAAAATCAGATACCACATAGTACCCACTCCGCTCTCTGGATTCCAAATATCCCTCCATCAAAAGCTGTTCATAAGCATTCATAACTGTTCGGATACTGATGCCATTTGCCTCAGAAAGCTGGCGTTTTGAGGGCATTTTCTCTCCTTCTGCCAGTTTTCCGTTCAAAATATCCTCCTTCAGACATTGATACAGATATTCATATTTTGATTTTTTTCCTCTTTTTGTCAAATCATATACTAACACAATTCTGGTCTCCTATAAAAACATTTTTCTGGTTATTTTAAGATATCAGATTCTATTGTAATATAACGTTAAGCAAAAATCAAGGCAAACGCACGTGAGACTTGGTGCGTGATTCTGGTCAGCGTAAGCAGACATATTCTTCTCAGAATCACTGCACATCTTCGCGGAGCGTTTATCTCAGTCAGAGATTGTACTTCTCGACTGAGATAAAAGCGCATCACAAATAAGGAGGTATAGATATGAGTTGTAACAATCAATTAAAAGAAAACTATGGGTTATTTATCGGTGGAGAATGGCGTCCGGCCTCTGACGGAGCAACCTACCAGAGCACGAATCCGGCAAACGGTGAAGTTCTGGCTCAATGCGCACAGGCAACCAAAGAAGACGTGGATGCAGCTGTCGCAGCAGCATGGAAAGCATTTCCGGAATGGAAAAAGACCACAAAAGAAGAGCGTGCCGCAATCCTTGATAAGATCGCTGACCGCGTAGAAGAATATCAGGAATGGCTGGCAAAAGTTGAGACCATGGATAACGGAAAACCGATCCGTGAGACAATGGCGATCGATGTTCCTTATTCTATCCGCCATTTCCGGTATTACGCAAGCCTGATCCGTACCGATGAGGGCGTTGCTTCTATTCTGGACGGAGGCATAATGAGTCTGGTTCTTCGTGAGCCGATCGGTGTTGTCGGACAGATCGTTCCATGGAACTTCCCATTTTTAATGGCAGCATGGAAACTTGCTCCGGCTATCGCAGCAGGTGACTGTATCGTATTCAAACCGTCATCCACTACATCCCTCAGCATGCTGGTATTTACCGAACTGATTCAGGATCTGCTTCCGGCAGGCGTATTAAACCTGATCACAGGTGCCGGCGGAAAATCCGGACAGTATCTGTTAGATCACCCGGATCTGTGTAAACTTGCTTTCACAGGTTCTACTGAAATCGGTAAAGACGTTGCTCTGGCTGCTGCCAACAAACTGATTCCGGCTACTCTGGAACTTGGCGGCAAGAGCGCAAATATTATTTTCAACGACTGCAACTGGGAAGCTGCCATCGATGGTGTACAGCTTGGTATCCTCTTCAATCAGGGACAGGTTTGCTGTGCAGGCTCCAGAGTATTTGTTCAGGAAGATATTTACGACAAATTCGTTGCAGAACTGGTAAATGCATTCCAGCATATCAATGTCGGTGATCCGTTAAATCCGGAAACAGAGATGGGTGCTCAGATCAACAGACGTCAGGCAGACAAAATCCTCTCCTATGTACAGATTGCCAAGGAGGAAGGCGCAACCATTGCATGCGGCGGTGACTTTTATACAGAAAACGGCTGCGACAAAGGAAGTTTCGTTCAGCCGACTCTGATCACAAATGTTACCAACGATATGCGTGTGGCTCAGGAAGAGATTTTCGGACCGGTTGCTGTTGTTATCAAATTTAAAACAGAGGACGAAGTCATTGCTCTGGCCAACCAGTCTACTTACGGACTCGGCGGTGCCGTATGGACCAAAGATATCCATCGTGCGCTCCGTGTCGCAAGAAGTATCGAAACAGGCCGTATGTGGGTCAATACATACAACCAGATTCCGGAAGGTGCTCCGTTTGGCGGTTACAAACAGTCCGGTATCGGCCGTGAAAATGACAAAGCTATTCTGGACGCTTACAGCCAGACAAAGAACATCATGATCAACTTAAATGATGCACCAAGCGGATTCTATCCTGCAAAATAAATAAACTAACCAGCTTATCCTATCTTAATATCCAACAACGAGACTGGTATCTTTTTCTTAGTTAGAATTAGATGCCAGTTTCATTTTATTCCTACTATTTTTCTCTGAAATCCCTTTGTTTTCCGTATTCTACCGAATTAAAGCTAAAATAGTGATTTCTTCCACTGATATCACAGTTTTATTCTGGTATCTTTTTTTATTATTTTATTGGTCATTTTAAGACATCAGTTTTTATTGTAATATAATAACCGGAATAAGTAAAAGAACTTGTCCGAACCAAAATCCTGCCTGAATTGGCAGTGATCCAACTTTATCCAGTCCTAATATAAGTTCTGACAGTAACCTTCCTAACTGCTGTCAGACACAGGAAAGTGCCCACTTTCTGAAAAAAGGAAAGCAAAAAAAATGTGCTGTCAACTTCCCCCAGAAAAAAGTCGTTGACAGCATATTTTTTATTTACATATTTTCAATTTTCTTTACTGCGTCTTCCAGATATGGATTATCTGCTTTGTAGAATAATCCCTGGTCTGCCAGTTCTGCATAAGCCGGATCCAGCGGCATTTTTCCAAGCACCTGCATAGCCAGCTCGGAAGCTACCTCATCGATGTGGCTCTCGCCGAAAAGTTTGATCTCTTTTCCGCAATCCGGACATTTCAGATAGCTGTAGTTTTCTACCACACCAAGTACCGGAATATCCATCATGCCAGCCATGTTGTAGGCTTTCTTTACAATCATCTGTACCAATTCCTGCGGAGATGTCACGATCACGATACCATCCACCGGGAGAGACTGGAAAACAGTCAGCGGAACGTCACCGGTTCCTGGCGGCATGTCCACGAATAAATAATCAAGATCGCCCCATACTACGTCACTCCAGAACTGTTTTACAGTTCCTGCGATAACCGGGCCTCTCCAGATAACCGGAGCTTCCTCATCTTCCATCAGTAAGTTGATGGACATGATCTTGGTTCCGTCCTCTGCTGCGATCGGTAAAATTCCCATCTCGCTGCCCATAGCCGGTCCGTGTACACCAAACATTTTCGGAATGGACGGTCCTGTAATATCTGCATCCAGAATACCTACTTCGTATCCTTTTTTACGCATTGCAGTCGCTAAAGATGCGGTTACGAAAGATTTTCCGACACCACCTTTACCACTGACAACACCGATTACTTTTTTTACAGATGAATACTCATTTAATTTTTCCTGAAAGCTCTGCGGCTGTTTGCTGCTTGGACATCCTTCACAGCTCTCGGAAGAACAGCTTCCTGCACTGCTGCAGCTGCTGCATGCACTGTCTGCCATAATTATACCTCCTGTGATTCTCAATAAGCATTATAATGATCCAGCACAGATCTATTATATTCCACAGCCAGACGCTGCTTCATAGAATAATTTTCTTTCCCGAAAACTTATCTCCGCTGAACCATTACTGCTTATTATACCCCACTCTTTCAAAAAAGTGAAGCATCTATTTCCTATATTTTACTATGATTATAGGAATTTATATGATACTATTTGTCATACTTATTTATTTTTCTGAGCTGCCTCTTTTTTTGCAAAAATCTCTTTGAAAGATTCTGTGTAAGGAGGACGTGCGATACCGAACTCTGTTACGATACCTGCGATCAGCTCATGATCTGTTACGTCAAATGCCGGATTGAATACTTTGACACCTTCCGGAGCCATACGCTCTTTGTACCACATCTCTGTCACTTCTTCCGGTTTTCTCTGCTCAATCTTGATCTGATCGCCGGTCGGTGTGTTCATATCGATGGTGGATGTCGGTGCTGCGATGTACATCGGCACATTGTACTGTTTTGCAACTGCTGCAACTACGGAAGTACCAATTTTGTTTGCGGTATCGCCGTTTGCTGCCACACGGTCACAACCTACGAAAATAGCGTCTACCCATCCATTTTTCATAACAGTTGCAGACATATTGTCGCAGATCAGTGTTACGTCAACGCCGGAAGACTGAAGCTCGAAAGCTGTCAGACGTGCGCCCTGAAGCAGCGGTCTGGTCTCGTCTGCAAATACGCGGAAATTGTAGCCACGCTCCTGTCCAAGATAGATTGGAGCTGTTGCTGTACCATATTTGCTTGTTGCAAGTTTTCCTGCGTTGCAGTGTGTCAGAATTCCGTCACCCGGTTTTACCAGTGTCAGACCATACTCACCGATGGCTTTGCACACGCGGATATCCTCGTCCTGAATCTCGATGGACTCCTCTTTCAGAAGCTGTTTGATCTCAGCAACTGGCTTGTCTGCGTTGTTTAATACAACCTGCTCCATACGGTTTAATGCCCAAGAAAGGTTAACTGCTGTCGGGCGGGAAGAATCCAGATACTCTTTCTGTTTCTTGAACTCTGCGTAAAACTCGTCGTAGTTATCTGTATCCATACCTTTTGCCAGCACGTAAATACCGTAAGCTGCTGCTACACCGATGGCCGGAGCGCCACGTACCTGAAGCAGGTAAATTGCATCCCAGATCTCCTGTGCAGTTTTTAATGCGATAATTTCTGTTGTTCCCGGTAATTTTGTCTGATCAATGATCACTACGGCACTGTTCTCATCATCTAAGGAAACGGTGTCGTAATCCATAATGTTTTTTTTCTGTTCCATCATTTATCCTCTTTCTGTTATTTTTCTGTCGTTTATGCCTTATTGTACATGAAATCACAGAAAAATGCCAGAGGAATTATAATCTCTCCGGCATTTTCTCACTTAATTTAATTCCGCGATCCGCGTCACACCAACATAAATCTGGGAAATTTTGTACCAGGTCGGGAAATCCACCACCCCTGACACCGGCAGATCAAATATCCTCTGAAAGGCTTCTACCGCTTCTCGGGTACGTTCCCCGAAAATGCCATCCGCCGTGATGGTCAGAATGGCCGGATACGCCTGGGAAATCCTTGCAAGCTGCTGCTGCATCTGACGTACTTTCGTGCCGGAAGAACCAACCGCCAGATCCGTTCCCGACCAAGAGGACGGAATTCCTGCAATCTCTTCCGCCGAATTGATATAAATACTGCTGCCATAATAATAGCGCAGAATTTCAATCGGACTGTAACCCTGATCTCCCAGATACCGGGATCCCCACTGAGTCATCCAGCCGCTGCAGGTCACATTTTTTCCGTCACAGTATTGTGTCAGAATCGGCTGCTGCACGTTTGGGCGGGACAGATAATTGTTAAAAATCTCATCTACGATCCGTGAAATATTGCTGAAGATTGTACGTCCGAAGGACCATTTCTGGTCGTAGGCCGTGGAAGATGTAATGGTAAAATCATATCCTTTTCCTCTGTACCACTCGGTGTATACACGGTTCAGGGCAAAGGACATGATTGCCAGAATATTTGCCCGCAGTGTTGCTTCCGGCCAGGTCGAATAAATCTCGCTGGAAGCAACATTTTTGATGTAATCCCGGTAACGCACGTAGTAGTCCTGCGCCCGGGTATCCGTCGGTGGTCCGTCATGGACGATCACATACTCAGGAATTACCACGCGGCTCAGCACGATCTCCCCGGATTCATTCACTGATTTTACCTCTTCCTCCGGGATTTTCGGCGGAAAATCTCCCCACAGCGTGTTGGGCGGAACGACGATATTTTCCTCCCCTTCGCCCTGAGAGACATCTAATGGCTCCATGCGGATTTCCTGCAGTGCGGTCACATTTGCAAAAACATCCACCGCCGATACTTCCACTGGACGATAACCGTCCGCCTGCACCGTTACGGTGTATTCCGAAAACGGCTGGGGCTGATTCGGTTCCTGGGAATATTCCACTGGCGGTGTATCAAGCGTCACGGCCTCGGTCTGTCCGGAATTGTCCGTCCGCAGTTCTTCTAACGGCCGCTGACTTTCTCCTGTGTATGAAATGTTGACACGGGCATTCACAACAGGCTGCAGACCCAATGTTGATGTTACATTGACCTGCAGCCTTCCTCTGTCCACATTTTCTGTTTGTTCTGCGTGTAAACTTTTATTTGGCATAAAGGCCTCTCGAAATCATGTTTACACTAATCTATGCGGGATTCCTGAAAAAATGTACTTTTTCGGATCTTGTTCTTAAATACACCACTCGATTGCCATCGTTCCCCAAGTCAATCCAGAGCCAAATCCTGCCAGCATCAGTTTGTCTCCCTTTTTCAACAAACCTTTACGGTTGACTTCATCCAGAAGAATAGCCACGCTGGCTGCGGACGTATTTCCACATTTGTCCACATTCATCGGGATTTTCTCATTCGGTACCTTCAGACGTTTTGCGATCGTTGCCGTAATTCTGGCATTTGCCTGATGGAACAGATACCAGTCAATATCCTCAGTGGTCAGATTTGCAGCCTCCAGTGTCTGCTGAATAGACTGCGGCACTTTTTTCACTGCGAATTTAAATACTTCGCCGCCGTCCATGTACAGATAATCCATTGGTTTCTGTTCCGTCACAAACGGATTATAATTCTCTCTGTTTTTGACATAGATCGCACCGCCGCGGGTTCCATCACTTCCCTGTGTGGATGCGATCACGCCGCACTCTGCCGCACGAACCACGGCTGCGCCTGCACCATCCGCAAACAATACGCAGGTGGAACGGTCGCTCCAATCCACGATACGGGACAACGTCTCAGCACCGATCACGAGTGCCGTTTTATGGATTCCTGCCTGCATGTATGCATCTACCATGTTTAATGCAAACACAAATCCGGAACAAGCTGCACTGATATCAAATGCAACTGCATTGACTGCACCGAGTTCGCTCTGCACCAGACATGCCGTATTCGGTACCAGTGTATCCGGTGTGCAGGTTGCCACAACGATCAGATCCAGCTCATCAGCCTTGACTCCGGCTGACTCCAGCGCTCTTCGGCCGGCTTCTGTAGACATGGATGCCGTTGTTTCCTCAACCGCAATATGGCGCTGACGGATACCGGTTCTGCTGCTGATCCACTCATCACTTGTATCCACAATGGTGGAAAGAAAATCATTTGTTACTATTTTTTCCGGCAGACAGCTGCCGGTTCCTATAATCTGTGCTCTCATCTATCCCTCCAATTAGTTTGATTATCAAAACATTCTATTTTCAAAGTATACAAAAAAACTGTTTTCTTGTCAACACAAAACCCTGCTATTTCGTATGGAAACTGCTGAATAAATAGAGGAATGGATGTACTATTTCCAAATTCCAGACATATATTACTTACATGTAACAACGCAAAAACAAATACAGGCCGACAGACCATTTTATTGTAAAGTGGACATTCGCAATCCGCTTTCACTACTTGCTCCTGCACCGATTCGGTCTGATGGTCTGATACCAGGTTTATTAAGGGGGAAAACTATGGATGTAGATATTATTTTAGACGCCGGACACGGCGGTTTTGACAACGGAGCTTCCTACATGGGACGCCCGGAAAAAGATGACGTACTCCGGTTGACACTGGCCGTTGGCGCCAAACTGAAAGAAGCCGGATACAACGTCTACTACACACGGACAACAGACGTTTATAACTCACCGACAGAAAAAGCCGCACTGGCCAACCTCTCCGGCGGCAAATACTTTATCTCCTTCCACCGCAACTCTGCCATGGAAGATAACCTGTACAACGGCGTGCAGACCCTTGTCTACCAGCATAATCCAACGGTAGATACCCTCGCAGAAAACATCAACCGCCAGTTAGAACAGGTTGGTTTTAAAAATCTCGGTGTGGAAGAAGTCCCCGGGCTGATCGTTCTGCGCAAGACCGAAATGCCCGCTGTCCTCGTGGAAGTCGGCTTTTTAAACAGTGATCTGGACAATCAGCTCTTTGACGAAAAATTCGATGACATCGTGGATGCCATCGCAGCCGGCATCGAAGAGAGCATCCCGCTCTCCGCCCAGGAAATCCCAGAGCAATACTATGTTCAGACCGGACTGTTCAAATACGATGTCAACGCCGCCTATCAGTTAGAACGCCTGCAGATCCTCGGTTTTGACGGCACCATTCACTACGAGGAACCCTACTACGGTGTCTGGATTGGCAAACCCAAAACCTTAGACGAAGCCGTCATGTTGCAAGACGAACTCCGTCAAAAAGGCTATAGCACCCTCATCGTCTCCGCATAAATAGCCCCGCTAAAAAAGACACCTATTTTCCAAAATACATTTTCTAAAAAAGTAAAAATGCAATGATTCACAGAAACATGTGTCAAATCATACTAAATAAAATACTCTAATATTCGGAAGGGACTCATATCCCCTCCTGATATAAAACAATTCGCACCACTTATCAACTTCACACACTTAATGTATAAGACTTCCTTAATTGGTAAATTGAAAAAATCAGGATACTGTAAATTGAGAAAAGAAAGAATCCTGTCAGGGCAAGCGATTAAGTAAACGACTGAGTTTTGCGAGTTTTGCGCGAGCGGGAACCGACCAGCTTTTATAGGAGCGTGGAAGTGAGCGCGATAAAACCGAAGCAAAACGAGGGCAGTGCACGACTAGCTGTCATGACAGGATTCTTTCTTTTCTCTTCACAACATAAATTTTTACCACAAAACACTCTATACAAAATTATAAATTTAGCTTTACATTTCGTATGTGCAGATATATAATAAACATGTCTTTATCTTTTAGAAATCTATTTATGAAAAAATCATACATCATCGCATTCTGGTGTCCCATCCGGACCATCCACCCGCAATTCTGTCTAGACTATTTCATCCCGTTTTTTCAGAAATATGGTGACATCCAGTGCATGGACTTTCAGTCCCGCAGCGACCCTCGCACCATGCATTTACTACAACAGGCAGACCTTGTTGTTATCGGTCTGCCTGCTGCTTCTGCTTATTTTTATTCGTTTTTCTGCAATGGCCACATGCCGTTTTCCAACGTCTGCTACGCCATTCTGGATTACTTTCCCTGCCAGGAACCGGAAACCAACAGACTCTGCCAGCAATACCGTATTCCGGAACAGCTCACCTTACATGTTCCTTACAACATCCAGTTCCTTGAATCCATCCGGCTCGGACAGGTGCACCGCTATCTCAATGTGGAATACCACCTGCTCCAAAATGAATACAAACGTAGCTTTCTGCACGAACTGTGTATCGCAGGTTTTCGTATGCTCAATGCACTATATCAGTTCGAATCCTATGATATATCCTGCATTTTCAATCAGCGTAAACTGACATATTCATCCCAGAATCACTGTGCATCCTGTTGAATTGTTCCATTCAGAGACTTTACATAGCCTACTAAGTATTTATCTGCATCAGGAATTTTATGCAGCCCGCTAAATATTTATCCCATTCAGAAATTTCTTGCAACCTGAATCAAACATTACTGCTGATTCATCCGTGCAGCGAACTCCTCCCAGCTTCCGCCCAAAATTCCCTGTGAAACCGGCTGCTCGTCCTCTTCCAGATGCTCCAGTTCTTCCATCCAGATCCGTGCGCTGGCATCGGACGGCATACGCAGATCTCCACGCGGAGATACCGCTACAGTACCAACCTTCGGTCCATCCGGCAGGCAGGAACGTTTGAACTGCTGACTGAAAAATCTGCGATAGAATGTTTTCAGCCATTTCTGGATCGTCTCTGTATCATAAGTTCCGTCAAAGGCATATTTTGCCAGACGGTAGATCTTTTTCGGTGTACATCCGAATCTCAGAATGTAATACAGGAAGAAATCATGTAACTCATACGGTCCCACAATATCCTCTGTTTTCTGGGAAATCTTGCCATCTTCCGGCGGCAGAAGTTCCGGGCTGACCGGTGTATCCAGTACATCATACAGCACGCGCTGCAGCGTCTCATCCCCGCAGGTATCCGCATAATACCGCACCAGATGACGTACCAGTGTCTTCGGCACGGATGCATTGACGCCGTACATAGACATATGATCGCCGTTATAGGTCGCCCATCCAAGGGCAAGTTCTGACATATCACCGGTTCCGATGACCATACCGCCGCTCTTGTTTGCAATATCCATCAGAATCTGTGTACGCTCTCTAGCCTGTCCGTTTTCGTAAGTCACATCATGCACTGCCTCGTCCTGACCGATATCTTTGAAATGTACCCGCACAGAATCCACAATGCTGACCTCGCGGAAGGTTGCTCCCAGAGAATGGATCAGACTTACCGCATTATCGTAAGTACGGTCTGTGGTTCCAAAACCAGGCATGGTCACAGACACGATATCTTTGTGGTCCTTGCCGATCAGATCAAACGCTTTTACCATAACAAGCAGTGCAAGAGTGGAATCCAGACCTCCGGAAATACCAACCACGGCGGTTGCCGCATGGGTATGTTCCAGACGTTTTTTCAGTCCCATAGCCTGGATCATGAAAATTTCCTCGCAGCGTTTCTCACGGTCTGCTTTGTTGCCCGGTACGAAAGGTGCCGGATCCACAAATCTGGTCAGCTCTGTTTTTTCTTCTTTTAAGCTGAACTCGATGTTGATATAAGACTCGTCCGATGTCACAAACGTGCTCATACGGCGGCGCTCCTCATTCAGTCTGGCAATATCCAGCTCCGTATAAATGCTCTCATTGCAGAAACGTCTGGACTCTGCCAGCAGTGTACCATTCTCTGCGATCAGATTATGACCGGAATAAACCACATCCTGAGTGGATTCTCCGTCACCGGCGCTGCAGTAAATATAACCACAGATCAGTCGACCGGCCTGTCCTGTCACGAGACTTTTTCGGTACATATCTTTTCCGGTTGTCTCATCACTGGCGGAAAGATTTACCAGCACAGTTGCTCCTGCCAGAGCATGTTCTACTCCCGGCGAGTTCGGTGCCCATACATCCTCACAGATTTCCGCACCGATCTTCAGTTCCGGCATCTGTCTGCACTGGAACAGGATTTTTGTTCCCATCGGAACGATAGTATCCTCATCAAGCGCTACCGGGACCGGATTTTTCATGCCCGATACAAAATGTCTGCGCTCGTAAAATTCATTGTAATTCGGAATATGTGTCTTTGGCACCAGACCAAGTACTTTTCCCTGTGCCACAGCCGCTGCCACATTGTAAAGTTTTCCGTTATATTCCAGCGGAAGTCCTACAAAAGCCAGATAGTCTTTGCGTTCTGTATATTTTGCAATGGCCAGAAGCTCTTTTTTTGCCTCCCGCAGCAATACCTGCTGACAAAACAGATCCCCACAGGTATAGCCGGTAATACAAAGCTCCGGAAATACCAGAATCTTTGCTCCTTTCTGTTCTGCCTCATCCATCAGTCGGCAGATCTCTTCCCGGTTTGTTTTTGTATCAGCCACCGTCACTTTCGGTGTCAGGGCTGCTACTTTGATAAATCCCTGTCTCATTTGCGTACGATCTCCTTCAATTCTTCCACACTGAATGTGTATGCAGTATTACAGAAATGGCATTTTACCTCGATTGGTTTGCCATCCGCGATCATTTCATTCAGGTCTTTTTTGCCGATGCTGATGATTGCTTTTTTCACACGTTCTTTGGAGCAGTTGCAGTAGAAAGATGCCGGGATCTTCTCTGTGATCTCCACGCCGAAATCGCCCAAAATGTACTCCAGCATGCTCTCCGGGGTATGTCCCTCTTCCAGCAGATTTGTCACGGAAGTAATCTCGGATAACTTTTTCTCCAACGCATCAATGATCTTCTCATCGGTAAATGGCATCAGCTGGATGATGAATCCACCAGCCTGACGCACAGTGTTGTCCTTATTCATCAGAACACCAAGTCCCACGGAGGACGGAACCTGCTCAGATGTTGCAAAATAGTAGGTCAGATCTTCTGCGATCTCACTGGTCTGCAGCACTGTGGTTCCCACATATGGTTCTTTCAGTCCCATATCTTTGATGACACGCATCATGCCGACACCAACAGCTCCACCAACGTCCAGTTTATGCTGTTTGTTTGGCGGCAGCATAACATCATTTACCACCGGGTAACCTTTGACATGTCCCTGTGAATCCGCTGTCACAGTCATACCTTTCATCGGTCCGCTGGACTGGATCTGAACGGTAAGCAGATCCTTGTCACCTTTCATCATCACGCCCATCATGGCACCGCCGGTAAGCAGACGTCCAAGCGCTGCGGTTACGACCGGGCTTGTGTTGTGGCGCTGACGGGCCTCCTCTACAATTCCTTTTGAAGTCATGGCAAAAGCACGGATCGAACTGTCCGCTGCCGTTGCTCTTACAATATAGTCATCCATATTTCTCATTCCTTTTCTTACTAAATTATACTACTGTAACATTAAGCAGATATTCGCAATCCGCTTTCGCTACTTGCTCATAACCAAATAGCTGCTACGCAACTTATCAGGAGAGGATCACCCCCTCCTGATATAAGAAAGTCCATTCTGCTTATTGCTTTACGCAATTAAAGCAGAGGACTTCCTTAATTTGTTTAAAATATATGTGGCTGTGTGCGCACGGCTACAAAATAAGCACGCTCACAGTCTGCCCCCGGTTTTTCCGTGGTGCCTTCCTCACAGACAGCCACCAGTGTCAGACCGGCCGCTTTCAGTAAAACAGCCACCTGCTCCAGCGCATAAGCCTTCTGGTAATGGAACTCCTCTGACCGCTCATACTGACCGTTTTCCTGTTTTACAAACAAGGTCAGCGCATACTCATTGATGCTGCTCTCCTCGTCAAAATAGTTTTCCCAGATAAAACTGCTGTCTTCTCTGTTTTCACAGATCGTGGAATCCCCGATCACATCCCGGTATTTGTGGATCGTATTCATGTCAAAAATAAAGACTCCATTTTGATCCAGATAATTGTGCACCAAGGAAAATACCTGTCCCAGATCTTCCTCTTCCAGCAGATAGTTCAGGGAGTCACAGACGCAAACGACAGCTGCCACAGTACCATATAACTCAAATTCCCGCATATCCTGCTGCAGATATAAAATCCCCTCGTCCGGATGATTTCTGGCAATCTCAAGCATTTCCGCAGATGCATCCACGCCAATCATGTCATATCCTTTTTTTCGCAGCAGACGCGTCATCGTGCCGGTTCCGCAGCCCAGATCCAGCACCAGTCCATCCCGAATGCCGTGTTCCTGTAAAATATTGCAGATTCCCTCACACCATTCTTCGTAGGGTACGTTGTCCATGAATGTTTCATAAACCTGTGCAAATTCTGTATATGCCTCCATATTTCCTCCACTCTATCTGACAAAATATCCTTAGCATTATCATTTCCCATCTGCAAATGTAAAAATCACGCTCTTCTCTGATATTCTGTCAGTGATTCTTTCATTCTGTCTTATCGGTTAAACAGACTCTTGATAAATGCAATGATTTTTGCGAAAAATCCCTGGGCCTGCTGACCAAGAGCCGCGGTGTCAATGTTCAGCCCTCTATCTTTTAATTTTCCATACAGGTTCTGCGCCTGATTTTTCAGATTACCCCAGTCAAGATCCAGTCCCTGCAGTTTTTTCAGTAAAGCCAGCAACTGATCGATCTGATCCTGTGTCAGACTGACATTAAATTTCTCAGAAGCCTGGTCAATAGCATCCGTGATCTCACTGTCGGACAGATTTTTGCCGCCTACCTGATCTTTCAGATAAGCTACCATACCAGCAATCTCATCGGTATTTCCTGTCTCATCGCCAATCTCACCGGTGACTACGATCTCGTTGATAGCACCGTCGATGACATCGGTATCCACATCCTCGCCTGTCATTCCAGAGTATGCCTTGATGGCTCCGATCAACGCTGCCGTTCCTGACATATCAAAAGGTCCCACAACAATGACGTTTGCATCTTCCACGCCGGCGGTTGCCAGGGCATTTTCATACATGCTTGTGGTACAATAATTGATATTTTTTGTGGTAACGGTGATACCGCTTCCTTTTTTCGCTTTCATAACAGCTACGGAAGATAATGCACGGCTTCCAATATGATCATTTGTAATGTAAGCATCCAGATACTGATGTTCTTCCGCATTTGTCACGGTATTTACATCGCATTTTTCCAGATCCGCTTCTGTAATTCCAAAAAGTTCCAGAACTTTGGCTTTCTCGTCCGCACGCAGGTCTGCACCAAATGAAATATACGGTGTGTCGCCATCCTCGATGGTCACCTGTGTTTTCGCCTCGCTGTCACTGTTTCCCGCAAACGCGCTGACGGTCAGTCCCATCACCATAACGGCTGAAAGAACCACAGCCAGTCCTCTTCGTAAAAATCCTTTCATACTGTTCCTCCTTTTTTACAGGCACTGCTTTCTCACTCTTTTATTCATTTATAAAAGTGAGCATTTTCAATCAGAATATAAATCATCTGTCTGTAAACAGTATGCCCTCAGGCTGATACCCCTGTCAACGTTAATTTGATCCGCGGGGTCGCATAATAAGTGTCAATTTTCGGATAATAGGTAAAATGCAGGGATGCATTGTGGATGCACCGTCCCGCAAGCGTATCCTGTGCCACTACTTTACCATATTTTTCCTCTAATGGTAACAGAATATCTTCCGCATCGCCAAAATATACCGCATCCACGGAAATTCCTGCACTGTTTCGCAGCTGCATCTGAAATACCCGGCCTTCTTTGCCGCAGATGCGCAGACGCTCAATGGTCAGGTTCCGGTCTGCAAATACCGGTTTTTCATTACCTTTTCCGAAAGGCTCCAAAAGTCCAAGCTGCTGGATCAGTCCTTCGGAAATATAGCTGATCGGCATCGGAACATCAACGACCACCTTCGGGATCAGGTCCTCCTCCGTCAGGGTACATGTCTCATTCAGTGCTTTTCGGAATGCGTCAATGTTTTCTTCTTTCAAGGAAAAACCGGCGGCCATCGGATGTCCGCCAAACTGCGTCAGATACTGCTCGCATTTACATAATTCCTCATACATGGAATAGGCCTCGATGGATCGGCCGGAACCTTTTGCCCCGTTTTCGCTGCGGGTGATCACCAGCGTCGGCCGGTGATATGCCTCCCGGATACGTCCCGCCACGATTCCTGCGAGACTTTCATGACAATCCGGCAAAAAGATCACCAGTACACGGTCCTTCGCATATTCCTCCTGTCCCGCAATTTCCTTTGCCTGCTTTACTGCATCCGCAGTCAGAAGCTTCCGGCTCTCGTTTAATTCCACGATCTCCTGCGCCATGACAGCAGCTTCTGTCTCTGATTCGCAGAGCAGCAGTTTCAAGGATAAACGTGCCGTGTCCAGACGTCCGCTGGCATTCAGGCAGGGACCGATCTTAAATCCGATATCGTAAGACTTTAGATTCCCCAGTTCCAGACCATTTTGCAGGATCAACGCCTTCATGCCGATATTTGTGGTATGGTTCAGCATTTCCAGTCCCAATTTTACCAGGATCCGATTTTCCCCCTGCAGGTTCATAACATCTCCCACCGTGGCAAAACCGGCATTTTCAATAAAGCAGTCCGCCTCCGACGGATTGAGCCCCGCCGCTTCATACAATACCTGTACAACTTTGAAGGCAACCGCCGCTCCACATAACTCCTTGCATGGATATCCACAGGCTTTCTGCTTTGGATTTACTGTGGCATCTGCCTCCGTCTGTTTTTCCACGCGTATGCCATTTTCTTCTGTATAAGGTACTTCATGGTGATCCGTCACCACCACGGTCATGCCAAATGTTTTTGCCAGATGGATCTGGTCAATGGCGGAAATGCCGTTATCACAGGTCAGAATCGTATCGACTCCGTCCTCATGTGCTCTCGTCACCAGATGCTCATTCAGTCCATATCCGTCCAAAATCCGGTCAGGAATCACAAAATCCACCTCAGCATCCAGGCGGCGCAGCGCACTGTATAAAATATAGGTGGACTGGATTCCGTCTATGTCATAATCTCCGATGATACGGATGTGTTTTTTCTCAGCAATCTTTGTCTGAATGATCTGTCCCGCCAGATCCACGTCTTTCAGCAGATGGGGATCGTGCAGGTCCACTCTGCCGCCGTGCAGATACAGTTCCATCTCATGCAGATCTGTCAGACCACGGTTTCGCATGATCCGCGCAACGACCTGGTCAATGCCGAATTTCTGTCCAATTGCCTGAAAATCAGCCTTTTTCGCTGATACAACCCATTTTTCTTTCAAACTTTCTTCCTCGTTTTTCCAATTTTCAGTGTTTCAATAAAATATCTTATTTCTATTTTCTATAAACCACAAAATTATTCCACTGTGTATACACTTTATTCAAGAATGTCCTCGACATTCTTGTTGCGAGATGCGCGTCATGTAACGCATGCCATAATTCTTCTGCGCATCTCTGCAATCCTTCCGGAGGCTATATTAGATGGGAGATTGAATCCCACCACTGATATAATCTTGTTACTCACCGCCTATAGAGGTGGGAGTCATCTCTCATCTAATAGACTACTTCCCAAAGCGTCAGTCCCTGGGCCGGCATGGTCGGTCCTGCATTGGCCCGCACCTTTGCCTCCAGGATTTCCGCCACATGCTCCGGCGGATACACACCGGTTCCCACGTCCACAAGGGTTCCTGTGACGATTCGGATCATATTCTGCAAAAAGCCGTTTCCGGTATATGTAAAACGGATCTCCTCACCGATCCGTCTGATCTCGATTTCATGAATGGTTCGAACCGTGGATTTCTTCATTTTCGCATTTCCGCAAAATGCCGCAAAATCATGCTTTCCAAGCAGATATTCCGCTGCTGCCTGCATGGCTTCCACATTCATTTCCTGCGGATCATGCAGCATATATTTCCGTTCAAACACATTCGGATAATCCGCATTCCAGATGCGGTACACATACGTTTTTTTCACCACATTCAGACGGCTGTGAAAACGCTCCGAAGCGACACGCACATCAACCACCGCAATGTCCTCCGGCAGATACTGCGCAAAAATAACTTTCAGATCTCCACACACTTCCTCCGGTGTCTTTCCCTCACAGCAGGCCTCCGGAATCCGGAAATTTGCCACCTGTCCGTGGGCATGCACCCCGGCATCGGTCCGCCCGGAACCATCGATTTCAATGGTCCGTCCATATTGTCTGCTCAAAATTGCTTCGATTTTCCCCTGAATGGTCTGATCTGTGGTCTTTTGACGCTGCCAGCCTTTGTAACGGGTTCCATCATATTGAATGATAATTTTATAATTTGCCATATAATTTTCCTGTTTGATAAAGGGGAAGTCCGGTGTGTACCAAACCTCCCCTTTCTCTATTACTTACATATTCTTTTTACACGGATTGCTCCATGTTTCACAGTTCGCAGTTGTTTACAGTTCTTGGGAACGGGATTACGTCGCGGATATTTCCCATACCTGTCAGGTACATTACGCAGCGCTCAAATCCAAGTCCGAAACCTGCATGTCTTGCAGAACCATATTTTCTCAGATCCAGATAGAAGCCATAATCTTCTTCTTTCAGTCCAAGTTCTTTCATTCTGCCAAGCAGTTTTTCGTAGTCGTCCTCACGCTGGCTTCCGCCGATGATCTCGCCGATGCCCGGAACCAGACAGTCCATAGCGGCAACAGTTTTGCCATCCTCGTTCAGTTTCATGTAGAAGGCTTTGATCTCCTTTGGATAATCGGTTACGAATACCGGGCGTTTGAAGATTTCCTCTGTCAGGTAACGCTCATGCTCTGTCTGGAGATCTGCGCCCCAGAATACCTTGTAATCGAATTTATCATTGTTTTTCTCAAGGATTTCAATTGCTTCTGTATAAGTAACGTGACCAAAGTCGGAATTCAATACATGGTTCAGGCGGTCAAGTAAGCCCTTGTCCACAAATTTGTTGAAGAACTCCATCTCTTCCGGTGCATGCTCTAATACATAACGGATGACATATTTTAACATGCTCTCTGCCAGTACCATATCGTCTTTCAGATCTGCGAAAGCAATTTCCGGCTCGATCATCCAGAACTCGGCTGCATGACGGGTGGTATTGGAATTTTCTGCACGGAAGGTCGGTCCAAAGGTGTAGATATTCTTGAATGCCATGGCATAAGTCTCACCGTTTAACTGTCCACTTACCGTCAGGTTGGTTGGTTTTCCAAAGAAATCCTGTGTAAAATCAACGCTTCCGTCGTCTTTTTTCGGTACATTGTTCAGATCCATCGTTGTAACCTGGAACATCTCGCCTGCGCCCTCACAGTCACTTCCTGTAATCAGTGGTGTGTGTACATACACGAAATCACGCTCCTGGAAGAATTTGTGGATTGCGTATGCGATCAGGGAACGAACTCTGAATACAGCCTCAAATGTATTGGTACGCGGGCGTAAATGAGAAATTGTTCTCAGATACTCAAAACTGTGACGTTTTTTCTGCAACGGATAATCCGGTGCGGATGCGCCCTCGATCTCTACTTTGTCTGCCTGGATTTCAAACGGCTGTTTTGCTTCCGGTGTGGCCACCAGTTTACCGGTTACGATAATTGCAGCACCTACATTTAATTTGGAAATCTCTGCAAAGTTCTCCAGATGATCACCGTAAACTACCTGTAACGGCTCGAAAAAAGTACCGTCATTTACTACGATAAATCCAAATGTCTTGGATCCACGAACGGAACGGACCCAGCCGCCGATGGATACTTTTTTCTCAAGATAAGTCTCTTTCTCCTGGAATAAATCCCGGATATTTGTCAACTCCATGTCATTGCCTCCCAACATACAGCCCCTTAGCTGTTATTTTACATTTTTACATCAAACTCAATTTCTGTCGTCCCCGGCCGATGCGAGAACCTTCAGGAATACGCTCAGCATTCCTTCAATTTACTCTGCGTCTGCAGAACTGTCATTTGCTCCTGTATCAGAAGAATCGGAACTGTCAGCAACGGTTGTCTTTACGCTGTCCATTACTTTTGCCAGTGCCTGATTCTCAGCATAGCTTAATCTTACATAATCCTCTCCGCCGTACTCTTCATAGAAAGTATCACGGTCAGAAATTCCATACTGAGATACATAGCTGTCTACAAATGTCTCGAAGTTTTTCTCAGAAATAGAAATGTTCTGATCTTTTACGATTGCTTCCAGGATCAGCTCCTGTTTCAGGCTCTCCTCGATATAATCACTTACCTGATCATTAAAATCATCTTCAGTCATTCCCATATAGTCTTCAAAGCTCTCTCCGCTTTCCTCTACGGCTTTATTGACACGCGCTTTGTACTCGGAAATTCTCTGGTCTAACAGTCCGTCCGGGAGAGTTACTTCACACTCATCCAGTAATTTCGTAAGTACTGCTGACTGGATCTCAGACATCTTATTAGAATAACTCTGGCTCTCCAGTCCACTGCTTACCTGACTCTTGAGGCCATCAACTGTCGTAATTCCACTGTTCGAAAAATTTTCACTGACATACTCATCTGTCAGGTCATCGTAAGTCATCTCTTTCTCAGTATCAATACTGTTTACTGTAACAGTAAATACCACGTCTTTGCCTGCCAGATCCGTATTATTTGAATAATCATCCGGGAATTTCAGGTTCAGATCCACAGTATCACCTACGTTTACACCGATCAGTCCGTCCTCAAATCCATCGATAAAAGATCCGGATCCGATGGTCAGATGCTGTCCGGTAGCGCTGCCGCCGCTGAACTCTTCGCCATCAACTTTTCCAACATAATCAATATTTACGATATCTCCATCCTCAACAGTCTTCTTATCGCTTACTTCATAAGACGGATACTGAGACATCAGATACTCGATATAGGACTGGATCGCCTCATCTGTTACTGAATAATCCTGAGACAGCTCCACTGTCATATTCATATAGTCATTCAGTTTTACATATTTCTCTACTTTATAGTCAGTTGCTTTCAACAGCTCTTTTGCAGAATATTCTACATCCTGCTCTTCCTCTGCGGAAGCACTGGTTCCTGTTCCGGCTCCTTTCTGACCACATCCGCCAAGTGCAGCGGTTGCAACCATAACTGCCATTAACACCATTACGAGTTTCTTTTTCATTTCTTAATCCTTTATTCCTTTCTCTTATAATTCAAGTCGAACGCATGTGAGACTTGGTGCGTGATTCTAGTCTGCGTAAGCTGACATATTCTTCTCAGAATCACTGTACATCCTCGCGGAGCATTTATCTCAGTCGAAGACTGAGGTAAATTTCTTTTCCCCAAAATCCATCCCCGGTCTGCGCTTCTCTCAAAAGGCATCACTGCTTTTAAAGATACCATATTTTCCTGTAAATGAAAAGTGATTCTTCTATTTTTTTCTTGAGTTTTCGCATAATCAATGATACAATGTCACGTAGACTTAGTTTTACTATGAACAAATATACCGATAAAGGAGGAAATATATCCGTGTCACCACAGATTATTACACTTATTGTTGTTATCGCTGCATGTGTGGCTGCCATCATTGTTCTGTATTTCTTAGGAAAAAGAAATATGAAAAAACGTGATGAACAGCAGGCTGCCATCGATCAGGCTGCACAGTGGGTCAATATGTTGATCATCGACAAGAAAAAACTTCGTATGAAAGAATCCGGTCTGCCACAGCAGGTGATTGACCAGACTCCGAAGTTCGCAAGGCTTGCAAAAGTACCGGTTGTAAAAGCGAAAGTCGGACCTCAGATCATGGTTCTGATCGCAGACAATCAGATTTTTGATCAGATTCCGGTGAAAAAAGAAGTAAAAGCTTCTGTCAGCGGTCTCTTCATTTCTGAAGTTCGCGGTGTCCGTGGACCATTGGAAAAACCGGAAAAGAAACGTGGTTTCTTCGCAAAACTTACCGGTCAGAAATAAGTATGAAAAATTAAAATGTGTACGAAAAAAATTGAGCGTGATGAATGAGATTTTCACCACGCTCTTTTTTTATTGTTCTATAAAATTTGTTCTGCAAACTCACTGCAAGAGTTTACATTTTCTTTTTACATCTGTCTATTATTTTTCACCTAATAATCTTCAATATGTATCAGTTGTGTGGTATCCACACCGTATGGCAGAATAGAGTTCGCAAAATTTTTAAATTTATTTGCCGCATCACTGACATAGAACTCATGCATCGGTCCTTCGTAACTCTGCTTTCCATCGTTATTCAGTCCGTCACGCTCCAACAGCGCTTTCAATTCTCTGGCTGTCTCATAGGCCGGATTTACCAGATTTACTTTTTCTCCCATGATCTGACGCAGGGTAGAACGCAGCAGCGGATAATGGGTACAGCCCATGATCAGCGTATCAATGCCAGATTCCAGCAATGGCTCCAGATAGCGGTTTGCTACCTCCACAGTCACCGGGTCTTTCAGCCAGCCCTCTTCCACCAGTGGCACAAACAACGGACATGGCTTGCCCAGCACCTGTGCGTTTGGTTTGTGTGAGTGAATAACCTCCGTGTATACCTGACTCTCAATCGTACTCTCTGTTGCAATTACACCAATTTTTCCATTTTTTGTCACGCGGGCTGCTTCTTTTGCTCCTGGTCTCAGCACGCCGATGATCGGAATATCAAACTCCGGCTGCACGGTATCAAGCGCCAGTGCACTGGCGGTATTACATGCGATCACAATTGCTTTCACACCTTTTGACTGTAAAAAACGGATGATCTGTCTGGAGAAACGGATGATCGTCTCCTTTGATTTACTTCCGTAAGGCACCCGGGCGGTATCGCCAAAATAAATGATCCGCTCATTTGGAATCTGGCGCA
Organism: Lachnospiraceae bacterium; assembly: GCA_963617435.1. Lineage (GTDB taxonomy): Bacteria > Bacillota > Clostridia > Lachnospirales > Lachnospiraceae > Eubacterium_I. The sequence continues at coordinate 44,221 of CAVEOS010000003.1, read as the reverse complement.
TGATCTCTCTGGCTACCGTCAGTCCGCCCACGCCGGAATCAAACACACCGATGGGTGCATATCGAAACTCGTTTTTTTCTTTTAATTTATCTGTCATTCCCCTTTTTCCTTTCACTATTTCATTCCCTTGGATCTGATTTTCATTGTCAGAGTACATTCTGCTAAATGTTCCTCTTCCACTTCCATATCATACTCCAGTTTCACATGAAGCATATCCTTCGACTCCATCACCCGGATCGTCCGTGAATCAAAACCAAGCATCATGCTTCCATACGGTGTCTGATAGGAAGTCCGTGTCTTCCTGTCTTTCTGAAAACTCATATGTACACCGGCGGCTCCCTTTTTAGACAGATCTACCGTATCTTCTCCGATCTTGATCATGCACTTTGTCACGCCCTGCACACCTTCCTGCACTTCATCGTACAGAATATAATGCTTGCCGTTGCGGAAATAATATTCTCCCGGGGTGACAGTCTCCACCGGATCGTTTACTTCTCCATCTATCGTTTGTACACCGCTGATGGTAATCAACACATCTTTTGTCATATTGTGTCCTCACATCTTTTCTTATTCTTAACCTTTATTCTATATTTCTTCTGTCAGTAAATTTTGATCATAAATGATTTCTCCGAAAAAGTAATACTATGAACTACTATATATTACTTTTTGTATATGAAATAACTCCCACACATTGTAAAGCTTTTTTCGCAATTATTCAAGCACACGATTCAGAAATCCAAGCATTTTGAATCGAACCTTAAAATTTCCGCTTTCCAAAACCGCCGCATACTCCTCCGGATCAAGGACTTCCCGCAATTTTTCCCCGGAATCCTCGTCCACCTCATACATACTGTTTGAAAAACACAGATTCGGATACATCACACACCACCAGTTGTGTCCCTCGCCGGAGCCGATCACCACACGGAGTGCCTCATACTCGCCTCCCGGGAACGTATATGCTCCGTATGTTTTTTCCGGAAACATACAGTTTTCAAGGGCAACACTCACCGGATAACGATAACCTTCCTCCGCGATCACGGCCGCCGCACAGTCCTCGATCACGCCCAAATTCTGCTCGACTACCAGCGTCCCCTCATCCAGCGTTTTTACATCTTTTAATTTATCAGCCATCACGGTTCCCACCCGGTCACGCACCTTCAGCTTTAATTCCTGATCCTCCGTGCTGTCACTGTTTGCCAGCACATGAAACCGCAGTACTTTCTGCGCCATGCTCTGCTGCAGGCATCGGGTCTGTATCGTTGCGGAAAGCAGGATGCAGGCTGTCGCAGCCAGACACACCGCCAAAATTCTTTTTTTCATCGCTCTCATTTCCTTTCAAATATCTGTTCTCAGAAATGAGTATTTCCATATTTCTCCGTTTTATTCCACTGTGATCTGCATGCTTTCTGTTTCTTCTCCAATCATCTGCTGCCACTTTTCCGCAAAAGATTGCAGTTGTGTTTGTAATTCCCGTTTTGCCTGCGCTTCCAGCCTCTGTGTTTTCCGGCTTCCTTTCATACGGTTTGTAATGCCAAAAGAGCCATGCACAGTGATTTTCTTTACCGTATTCTTCGTCTCATTTTTTTCTGCATCCTTCTCTTCGTCATTTTGCGCTCCATCTCTCTGCTCTATATTTTTTTGCTCTATCTGCAATTGTTTCACGGTCACTCCCGTACCGTCTTTCATCTGAAATTGATATTCCCGCATCTTATTTTGCAGGAGCAGGGCGTCATATCCTTCCTGCAATGACAGATTTCCTGCAATTTTCATCCGATGCAATACCGAAAAACCGCCAATATTTAACTTTCCATCCTGTAATTCCAGCTTAGGAATGCACATTATTTCCTTGGCTCCATAAAACTGCCGCATCAGCGTGCCAACCGTCACGAAGGCACTGTCCTTTACATGTTCCCACTCCTCCAGCAAGTCTTCCAGATAGCTTCCCATACACTCCGGCAGCTGCATGTCCTCGGAAAAAAGCTGCTTCATCGGCTCCTCCGTCAGCAGCACATACGTATTCCAGGCCGCATCTGTCTCCTTTTCAAAAAAAGATAATACGGCCTCGGACGCATCTTCTGATGCAAACACTTGCGGATTCAAGATCAGTACTTTCAGATGATTCAGATCCGGATTTTTGTTGCTGTTCTCCGACATCTGCCGCATTCCGGCAAACAGATCCGACACCTCTCCCTCCCAAAACACATCGGAAGAAAGTGCATTTTCCGAAGCCTTTTCATCCTGCAGATTCGGATAGGCCAAATATAACTTCATTGCGCCACTGTCCTGTGCCTCCACGCCAAGGGCCAGCGGGAAAGCCTGATTTTCCAGTTCATTGACGCCGCAGCCCCCAAGGCAGGCAAAGAAAAACACAAGGATTGTCCAGAACAACACACATATGATGATTCGCATTTTTCGATATTTAGAGTCTATTTTGTGATCTACTTTCTGCTCCATTTCAATAACCTGCCTTTCTATGCCCGATTCCTAAAAAAAGTGGTAAAAGCAGCATCACTGGAAGAATGCCATATAAATAGCAGGAAAACATTCTCTCTGCTAATGCTTCATAATGTAACAGCAGAAAAGCCAACACCAGTACTGAAACTGTCAGAATTCCCATTAGCAATAATTTACTTTTCTGTTGTTTTTCTGTTTTATTTTGTCCCGGAAATAATTTCGCCCAAAACTCCATCGCATAAAACAGCATGGAATCCAGAAACGCAAACAAACAGAAAAACCAGATTCCAACCATTAACGCATCCTGCCGCTCCAGAAAATTTCCCGGTAATTTCACCACCGCCATCAGATCAATCACCGGCCAGTCCAGATGCGCCAGCAACTCACTTCGAAACACTCCAAGCAAGATCAGATAAACAGCCAGATTCAGACCAAGCACCACAAGCAATGCATGTTTCGTTCCCCGATACGCTGCCTTTAGATTTTTACAACTCGGCTGAAAAAGTGTATACAACGAAATCCCGGAAAAAAACAAAAAACTCAGATAACTGCTCTGCAAAAATTTTGAAACGGAAGATGTCGCCACCGGTGTCCACGCATCCGGATCAATTCCCGCACAGGCCAGTCCCAGAATCACAAGTAACGGAATCAGCAGGAAAAAATACAACACTTCATAGACTCTCACCCGGCATTCCAATCCCCGTAGCAATCCGAAAAAAGCTGCTCCGGTCAATGTCAGCACAATGACAACTTCCCAGTTTTTCCCCAGCAGCTGATTTTCGATCAGACTAGTCAGCAGATACAGCGTGTACACCGCAATTCCAAGAAATCCAGTACCATAAAAAATCAGTATCGGGAATCGGAGTTCTGCAACAAAAGCATCCACACATTCATAAAAATCAAATTTCTGAAAATAGTTCTGCCAGAAAATCAACAAAAGCCAGGCGCATCCGCCGCCCGCTGCCAACGCAAAAAATCCGTCCACACCACTGCGCGAGGCCACCAGTGATGGAAGCAGTAACGTACTGATTCCCAGAAGTTCTAAGGTAAGTGTCCGCTTCACCTGTCTGGCAGAAATTTTCTGATTGTTCATAAAATTAAGCTCCTGCATCACCATGCTCCTTTTCCAATTTCTTCTCGCCTCTTGTTTTCTTCTTGTCACTTCTTTTTCTCAGCTTGATTTTCACTGGTTCTTCCCTTTTTCATTTCTGTTCCCTGCTTTCGAATTTTCCACATTTTCTTCCTGTCCTGATTTCTGCATTGTTTTCATTCTGAGCCGGATCCGGTTCTTTGGATTTGCGTAAAAAGGTCTGCGGGGCAGTACCTGCAGCGACGGGCGCACAAGGGTGTCCCGCTCATCCTGATAATCATTCAGATCTGCCCCCACAAAAGGCATCAGATACGGCATGCCAAAGCTTTTCAACTGCGCCAGATGAATGAGCAAAACCAAAAGTCCCAGCAAAAATCCATAAAAACCAAGTGCTGCCGATAATCCGATAAACGCAAATTTCAGCAAACGAAATGCCGTGGCAAAATCTTCGTTTGGAATGGCAAAAGAACAAAGCGCCGTAAAAGCCACCACAATCACCACCATGGGACTCACGATATTTGCATCCACCGCCGCCTGTCCAATGATCAGACCTCCAACGATTCCAATGGTATTTCCCATAGCTCCGGGCAGACGCACGCCGGCTTCCCGCAGCAGTTCAAAGGACAGTTCCATCAGAAGCACTTCCACCACTCCAGGAAACGGTACGCCCTGTCTGGCCGCCGCAAAGGAAAGCAGCAGCTTCGTTGGCAACAGCTGCGTATGAAAATTTGTCATGGCAAGATACAATCCCGGAAGGATCATGGATAAAAAAGCCGCCACATAACGCAATGCCCTTGTAAATGTCGCAATCTCCCATCTGGTATAATAATCATCGGTTGTCTTGATAAAAGAATTGTAATCCGTTGGAAAAATCAGTGCCTCCGGAGAGTTATCCGCCAGCAGAACCCCACGGCCTTCTAACAGTGCCATCACCGCCCGATCCGGCCTGCGGGTAGTCTGAAACTGTGGAAATGGTGAAAACCACTGTGTTTCCGTTAACTGTTCAATGACACCGCTGTCTCCGATGCCGTCGATTTCAAATCCATTCAGCCGCTGTTGCATCTCCGATACGATCTCCGGCCGCACAATGCCATTCAGATACATCAGATCCACATTTGTGCTGGTCCGTCTGCCGCATTTGCATTCCGCCACTTTCAGATCCACGGAACGCAGTCGTTTTCGGATCAGCGCAGTATTTTGTTTAATGGAACCACCAAATCCTTCGTTACTTCCCCGGATTGCTTTTTCCGACTCGGTCTCCTGCAGTGACATGCCGGGGTACCCCTTATCCGGAATCTTTAAGGCTCGGTCAAATCCATCCACGAAAAGAATCGTATCACCGGTCAGCATTCCACTTGCCGCCTCTGACATTTTTGCAAAAGGTGTCGCATCAGAAATGCCAAGGCCGTTTTCCTGCAGCGCTTCATACAACGTCGCATTTTCCATGATGTTCAGACGGCTCAGCATTTTTCCAAGCAGGGAATCTTCCATCATGTTTTTGCCACCGGTGACTTCAATGTAGCTCAAAAATGCCCGGACATTCATGTCTTTTCCGAGACACATCGGACGCATTTTGATATCCGCGCAGTCAGAAAACTGCTGTTTCCACCATAAAATATTTTCATCCAGCTTTTTTGAAACGGCCTGATCCTGCATACCATCACCTCACTTTTCCCAAAACAAAAAGGACAGACTCTCGTCTGCCCTTTACTATGCGCATATTTTTTATTTTTATTCCTACTCCTGCTCGCGGATGATCTTTTTCACAGCTTCCGCCTGATTGTGCAGATGACGCTCCACATAGGAAACCGCAAGTTTGGAATCCTTTGCCTTTAATGCCTCGTACATTTTCTGATGCTCCTCGATCAGTGTCGGATATGTGGACTCATCCTTCAGATATTCCACACGGTAACGGTACATCTGCTCTCTCAGATTGCTCAGCAGCTGCTGTAATTTCGGATTATTGGACGCTTTGTAGAGAATCTCATGGAATTTCACATCTGCTTTTGCCATCTCTACAAACTGACCGGTCTTTGTTTTTTCTTCAAAATCTTCCATTGCGATTTTGAGTTCCTGCAAAGTCGCCGGTGTAATTTTTTCACAGGAAAGGCGAACTGCCAGACCTTCCAGGGAAAGCCGGATCTCCAGTACATCTTCCATGTCTTTTTCCGTCATCTTGGCTACTTCTGCACCTTTTCTCGGAATCGTCACTGCCAGGCCTTCCTGCTCCAGCATACGGATGGCCTCACGGATCGGTGTACGGCTTACGCCCAGTTTGGATGCAAGCTGTAATTCCATCAGACGCTCGCCCGGTTTGAGATCCCCTTTCAAAATTGCCCCGCGCAATGTCTGGAACACGACATCACGAAGCGGCAGATAGGCATCCATCTGTAATTCCAAATTGTCTGTCATAGTCTGTTTCCCCCTCTTTTTTCGTGTTTATCTTCTGTTGTTATGAATGTCGGATGTATATACATTTTTTGCAAGTCCGGACTGCTTTAACGCATCATAAGCCCGGCGGATTTCCTTCTCATTCGGGAATAAACCGAATACGGTCGGTCCGCTGCCGCTCATCATGGCATTTAATGCACCGTTTTCCATCATCAGTTTTTTGATATCATTGATCACCGGATACATCGGGATTGTCACGGTCTCGAGGATATTTCCCATATTGGAAGCTACGCCTTTCAGATCTTTCTGCTGAATGCTCTCCATCACGCCATCGATATCCGGATGCTCCATGCCGTCATAGAGTTTCAGTCCTTCGTAAACAGTCTTGGTAGATACGGAAATTCCCGGTTTTGCGATCAGTACCGGGCATTTCGGCATCGGCGGCAGTGCGGTCAGCTTCTCACCGATTCCCTCTGCCAGAGCGGTTCCACGCATGATACAGAATGGTACGTCTGCTCCGATCTTCAGTCCGAGTTCCATCAGTTTATTCTGCTTCAGTCCAAGGTTAAAAATACGGTTCATTCCAACCAGAACTGCTGCCGCATCAGAACTTCCACCAGCCAGACCAGCTGCAACCGGGATGAATTTCTGAAGGACAATGCGGACACCTTCCTTGATCTGGAATTCATCTTTCATCAGCTTTGCTGCACGGTACACCAGATTGTCCTCATTTACCGGCAGATAATACAGATTTGTCTCTACGTGAATGTGCGGGGAACGTGTCTTTTTGATTTCCACACGGTCATACAGGTGAATGGTCTGCATGATCATGCGCACATCATGATATCCGTCCTCACGTTTTCCAAGCACATCCAGTCCAAGGTTAATTTTTGCAAGTGCCTTCAAACTTATTTCGTCCATTGATTCATCCCTCGTTTCTCTCTCTTTTTCATGAACATTTTCATATTAAAACTACGATTTTTATTTTATATCGTATTTTGTATACATTCTTATGTATTATTTTATATACAATTTGTTTTTCTGTCAATAAATTTTTCACGGACTGTTATTTGCCTTTGCCACGTACGTAAATAGGGACTGAGTCCATTTTTTCTTAGCAGGCGATTGTTAGCCGCGAAGACAAAATGAACTCAGTCCCTTTCAAAATCTTAAATTTTCAGTCACAAAACAAACTATTAGATAATTTCCATTGCTGCGGTCCAGCCTTCTCTTACCGCATCACCGATCTGGCGGGCGCGGACACAGTCACCGATCTTCCATACCGGAATACCAGCTTCTTTGATGGCTGTCTCAAGTGCTTCTGTCGCATGTGCGCGGCGTCCCATTGCATTGACAACGGAATCTGCTTTGATGGTGATCTCTTTGCCATCCTGCTCAGTTACGACAAAATCTTTGCCGACTTTTACAACTTTTGCGTTTACTTCGTATTTGCCACCGTTTTTGTCGATGAAATCATGGACAGCGGTTCTGTACAGACCGGTTGTCTCCGGCATCAGAGCGCCTTTCATCTCTACGATGGTTGTCTCTACACCGTGATCGATGTAATCTGCAGCTGCCTCACAACCTACCAGACCGCCGCCAAGTACGATAGTGCTCTTTCCAAGGCCTGCAAAATCGTTGTAATATACGTCCATTGCTGTTACCGCATTTTCAATTCCTTCGATTGGAAGGATCAGATCATCGGATCCAACGGCCAGTACAACTGCTTCCGGAGCGATCTCTTTGATCAGTTCCGGTGTTACTTCACAGTTTAATCTTACTTCGATCGGACGTTTCTCCACGTCACGGATCAGCAGATCTTTGAAGTTTCTGATATCAACTTTATGATCTGTATGATCTGTAAAGTTGATCAGACCACCTAATACGCCAGATTTTTCACAGAGAATTACCTGATGTCCTCTGTCTGCTGCTGTGATTGCTGTCTGCAGACCACCGCAGCCGCCGCCTACTACTAATACTTTACGGCTTGCTTCCGGTTTCGGCATATCCTCCGGCATTACTTTATGATGAGAAGCCGGCCATACGTCGTATGGGTTGATGGTACAGGAATCCAGTGGTGGGAATTTTACCGTCCAGATCTCTGTCTCATGCTCGCCGGACGGACCCGGATAACATCTTCCGCAGCGCAGGCAGCGACGGATTTCATCTGCGTGACCCTCTTTTGCCTTGTTCGGGAAGGCCGGATCTGCAAAGAACTGACGTCCCATGGATACCATATCGATTTTTCCTGCTGCGATTGCTTCTTCCGCCTGCTCCGGAGAGTTGATACCTCCAACGGCTGCAACCGGAATGGATACGTTCTGTTTGATCACTGCTGCCGGCTCGATATTCGGTCCGTGCGGTGCGTAAGCCGTTGTGAACTCCCAGCTTCTGGAAGAACTCAGATAATGGCCACAGGATACATGGATCAGGTCGATGTACGGCTCACAAAGTTTACAGTATTTAATTGCATCCTCAAGCTCTAAGCCTCCTGGCAGATGCTCAGAACTGCTGACACGGATCTCGATCAGGAAGTCCGGTCCCATAGCCTCACGGATTGTTTTTAACAGGTCAACGGTAAATCTTGCTCTGTTTTCAAAGGATCCGCCGTACTCATCGGTACGTTTGTTGTACTGTGGAGAAAGGAACTGTGCCGGAAGCCAGCCATGTCCGCAGTGGATCATAACGCCTTCCCAGCCTGCTGCCTCAAACCATTTGCAGGCAGTTACATAATCCTGATAACAGCTTAAAATCTCCTCTTTTGTAAATGCATCTACATGAGTTCCATCCGGAAGGTCTTTCTCAGACGGTCCTTTCGGATTGATGCCGTCTCCGATATTTGTCTTGATCTCACCACAGGAAATCAGCTCACCGATGGCCAGCGCGCCATAGCTTTTGATCATCTCAGCAGTTTTCTTTGTGATTTCAAATGTTTTATCGGATCTGGATGTAAAATCAATGTACGGCTCAAACGGGAAACGTTTGTCATACTCGTGGTTCGGACTTAACTCACCGAAACAGACGATACCGGCGCCACCTTTTGCCTTTGCCTCCAGCATACGGAATGCACGCTCCGGTACCGGTCTTGTATAACCAAATGGATCCGGATCCAGCTCAATATAATGCTCAAATGCAAACAATGCAGGAGCTGCCTCAATACGGTTTTTGATTGTTTTTGAACCAACTTTTAACGGCTCAAATAAATGTGGAAAATACTGATTTTTTTCTGCCATAATCTCTTACCTTATCCTTTCAAAAAAATAATACCAAACAATAATTTCAGTCTGTATTCCCCTTCAAAATTCCCATTTCTCAGTAATTTTTTCTGTGAATACGAACTGTTTTCTGTTACTTAGACTGTATCAGAATTCCCCCCTTTACTTCAAACATCAGCTTATTTTTCACTGTTTTATTTTGCGACATTTTAGTTGTTTTTGTTGCATTGTATCTGGATAAGTACAGGAAATCATGCTATGATTCTGTTATATTCTGATTATAGGAAATAATGTCTGACAGAACATTTTGTCCTGAACATATGACAGTTTGATCTTGGAATTCTCTATCGCAGGAATTTCAGGAAAACCAAAAAAGGAAAAGGTAAAAATTATTATGGATCATCGCGCAGAAAGAATGAAATCACTGATCATTCAGACTTTTTTTGACTGTCTGGAAAAAGACGATTTTTCACAGATAACCGTAGGGCAGATTGCAGAACAGGCTCTGATCAACCGCTCTACGTTTTATCGCTATTTTTCTGATAAATATGAGCTGAGAGATGAGATTGTGGATGAAATTGTCCGGGATTTTGCAGAACACATGGAAGTAGATTTTCTCCATATGGATATTGAGGATGAAGTACATACACGTTCCTTGCAGGACGGATTAAGCCGCCTGTGCACGCAAAAACAGAGACTGAAAATTTTGTGGAACCAGAACCTGCTTGGCCGGAATGTCTTCGATGAGATGATGAATGCCGGAGCCCGCAAGGTGGAAGCAGAAATTTTAAATCATCCAACGATCTCACCGGAGAAAAAACAGCTTGCCGACTGGTATGCGAAATTGCTGGTAAACAATTTTCTCGTCACCGTCCGCTGGTGGTTTTCCCACAGTGATACCGTTTCCGCCAGTCAGATTACAACCATGATGGAACGGCATATGCTGTATGGAACGATTCCGACGCTAAAAGAACAGAAATAAATATATCAACTATTACTTTTTCTCTCTTTTATTCACCATATTGCAATAATAATCCACAAACTGGATCAATCCCAGATCCACTCTGTCTTTGCGCCAGAACAGCCCTGTATACAAAACCGGCGCATTGACCAGTGGAACTGTCATCAGTCCATTCATATGATCCATCGGAGCCCAATCGGACAGGATCGTGATCCCAAACCCGCTCTTTACCATCATCAGAACCATTCCCACATGATCGAAACATTCCACTACGTTTGGTTCAAATCCGCATCTCTGGCACCATTCCCTCGTATTGCTGTACTCGCTGGAAGAAGCGTCCTTTCCTAAAAAAACAAATTTTTCTGCGGACAGTTCCGATATATTTAATTCTTTTCTTCCGACAAACGGATGAATTTCATTCATGATCACAGCCGGATGGGATTCCTCCAGAATACGGTAATCCAGTTCCGGTATCACGTCTTCCAGCGTAAAAAGTTTTAACCCCACATCGATTTTCCCCGCCACCAGATCTGTCGTCAACGTTGTCCGTTCAATATACGATGTTGTATCCAGATGCACATTTTTATGTTCCTTTGCAAATCCATCAAACACGTCCTGCATCTGGTAAATTTCCTTGTACACCATATAACCGAACCGCAGATTTTTCTGTGTATCATCCTGAAACTGCCGCATCTGGTGAAGCAGACGTTCCTCTTCTGAAAAGATCCGCACACATTCCCTGCGCAGCGTTTCTCCTGCAGGAGTCAGCAGCAGATTCCGCTTGTCACGGTCAAACAACGTCACTCCAAAAAATGCTTCCAGATCCTTGACCGCTTTACTGATAGCCGGTTGTCTGATGTCCAGCTTCTGTGCCGCCTGATTCATGCTTCCCTGTAGTGTAATTATGTAAAAGTAGTACAATTTATCATAACCTTCTCACCCCTTTTATAACTTCAAGTTATCTACCACTTTTATCTTATCCTACCAATTTCATTTATCAAGGGTGACGAACCAGTTATTACTTATTTTTCTGCATGGATGCTCGTTCCTTCTCAATCTTTTTCATAAACTTCATGTAGATGATGAAAATCAGCCCTCCGGTAAATATCCAGGATGCCACATAGACGTTCATCAGCATGTTATAGGTCGGAACCCACTTAAAGATGGTTACCATCCAGATCATACGAAATACAACCGTTCCCAGAATCGTAATGATCGCCGGTTCCAGTGATTTTCCCATACCACGCAATGCCGCACTCTCCACTTCATAAGTTGCGGTCAAACCTTCCAGTGAGCAGACATGCTGCATTCGGATCAGTGCATACATGGCTACCGCGTCGCTCGCCGTATAAATATGTACAAACGTATCGCCGCCTGCGATAAAGATCATGCTCAGAATCTCAGTAAATCCTAAGCCAAAGAGCATACTCAGGGCAAATATTTTCTTACACCGTTTCAGATTGCCGGCTCCGTAATTCTGACTGGTAAAGGTTACGGCTCCCTGCGCAAAGGCACAGGCGATTGCATAAGTAAAATATTCAAAATTCAGTCCGACAGAAGCTCCGGCAATGGCATCTTCGCCGAAAGAATTGATGCCACTCTGGATAAACACATTGGATACAGAAAAAATTGCGCCCTGGATTCCTGCCGGAACACCAATCGCCAATACTCTCCGTAAAAATGCTTTTTGAATCTGCATTCTGCCAAAACGGAACTGAAATTCATCCTCTCTTCGATACAAACAGATCAGAACCATGGATGCACTCAGCAGATTGGAAGCCAGTGTACCGATTGCAACACCTTCCACGCCAAGATGTACTCCTACTACCAAAAGCAGATTCAGTACGACATTTACAGCTCCCGCAACTAACAGATAGTACATCGGGCGTTTGCTCTCTCCATAGCTTCGCAGTGCCGCCGCGCCAAAATTGTAAAGTACCATAAACGGAATACTTAAGAAATAGATTCGGATGTACAACAATGCCTGATCCATGACGCTGTCCGGAGTTCCTGACAATACCAGGATCGGTTTCGCGATCAGAAATCCAAGTATCATCAGTCCGATTCCAAGCACCAGTCCAAAGGTTAGGATTGTATGCAGCATGCTGCTGATCTGTTCCCGCTTTCCCTGTCCGATCAGATTTGCCAGCGCCGCGTTTGGTCCTACGGAAAGTCCTGTGATCAGATTTACAAAAATGCCAACCAGAGCTACACAGCTTCCCACTGCGGCCAGTGCGCTGCTTCCTGCAAAACGTCCCACAACGGCCACATCGGCTGAGTTGAACAGCTGCTGCAGAATTGTACTGAAAGCAAGCGGCAGGGCAAACATGATCAGCTTTCCGGCAAGTTTTCCATGCAGCATGTCTATTTCTCTGTTTTTTTCTTTCTTCTTTCTCTGTTCCATAAGGAAACCCATCCTTTCCTGTGGTTCGTTACTTGTATTTATGCTATGTATTAGTTGATTTTTATTGTACCATAATAAAGCGAAACCGAGAACTCCTTCTGTGAACGCTAGTCGTGCACTGCCCTCGTTTTGCTTCGGTTTTATCGCGCTCACTTCCAACTCCGATAAAAGCTGGTCGTTTCCCGTTCGCGCAAAACTCGCAAAACTCAGTCGTTTACTTAATCGCTTATCACAGAGGGAGTTCTCGATTCCGCTATTTCAGTTATGAAAATACTCTACTATTAGACAAATTCATCTGGTAGCATATAATACTTGCAATTATTTTTAATAGCAGTTCCTATACCTACATGTTCTTCCAATTACTTTGCAAGTTTGTTGTTGGCTTTTGTCTGGAATTTCTCGTTCTGTACGATAAAACGCTCATGTGCTCCTTCACCGATCAGACCCACTTCATCATAAGCTGCTACTTTGAATACGAGGCGGCGTCCGTCTACTTCGGTAAGCTCTGTTTCGCAGCGAACAGTCATTCCGATTGGAGTTGCTGCTACGTGACTGATATTTACCTGTGTACCAACGCTGCCACAGCCTTCTTCCAGATATGGAGCAACGCTCTCGCTTGCTGTTTTTTCCATTAATGCAAGCATGCATGGTGTTCCGAATACTTCCAGTACGCCGCTACCTACTGCTGTTGCTGTATTCTCATATACAACTTCTACGCTCTGTTCCCCTTTGATTCCTGCTTCTAACATTTTATGTCCTCCTTATCAAGCATCTGAAGTTTTTTACTTTTGTTTTCAGATGTATTTTGCTATTTTTATGTGTCTTTGGTAAGTATATCATAACTTTTTGCGTGCGACCAGTACTTTCTACAAGCTTGAATTTATCGCTTGTTTTTATTGCTCGTTTTTTTATCGCTCATTTTTATCGCTTGTTTTTCAACTATAAAAAAACAGACATCCCGTTTCTTTCGAATCCAGAATGTCTGTTTTAACTTTTATCTTATTAACAATTACAATGCATTATGCCTCTAACAGTTTCTCCACGCTTGCAAGTTTTGCACAAACGATAAATACCTCGCAGGCCTCTTTCAGTTCTTCCATTGGCGGAAGTGTCGGAGCGATACGGATCACGGAATCCTTCGGATCTTTTTTGTATGGATACGGTGCACCTGCGCCTGTCAGAACAACGCCTGCCTCTTTTGCTTTTGCAACGATGTTCTTTGCACAGCCTTCATTTGCCATGAATGTGATAAAGTATCCACCGTTCGGACGGATCCAGCTTCCTGCGCCAAGTCCTGTCAGTTCTTCATCAAAACGATCCAGGATCATCTCGAATTTCGGACGGATGATTGCTGCATGCTTTGCCATATGTGCTTTTACGCCATCAATATCTTTTAAGAATTTTACGTGACGCAACTGGTTGATTTTGTCAAATCCGATGGTCTGAATGGTCAGACGTTTCAGAATGTCTGCTTTGTTCTCAAGACTTGTGATCAGTCCGGATACACCTGCACCTGAGAATGTGATCTTGGATGTGGAGCAGAACTCGATTGGAAGGTTCGGGTTTCCGGCTTTCTCACACTCGCCAAGGATCTCAAGGATCTGATCTGCCTTGTCCTCGTACAGATCATGTACACAGTAAGCGTTATCCCAGTAAATACGGAAGTCTTCTGCTGCCGGTTTTAAGCGGGCCAGTCTGCGGACTGTCTCGTCAGAGTAGGATGTTCCCATCGGGTTGGAATATTTCGGTACACACCAGATACCTTTGATGCTGTCATCTTCGCTTACTAATTTTTCTACCATATCCATGTCCGGACCGTCTTCGTAAAGCGGTACATTGATCATCTCGATGCCAAAGCACTCTGTGATGGCAAAATGACGATCATATCCAGGAACCGGACAGAGCCATTTTACTTTATCCAGTTTGCACCATGGTGTGCTTCCGTTTACACCAAACAGCATGGAACGTGCAATGCAGTCATACATGATGTTCAGACTTGCATTTCCGTAAACAATAACATTGTCGTATGCTTCCGGGCCAAGTCCGACTAAGCTTGCGATGAATTCCTGTCCTTCTGTGATACCATCGATCACACCGTAGTTACGGATATCTGTACCGGCTCTGCTGACTAACGGAGTCTGGCTGGTCAGAACGTCCATCATCGGCATGGACAGCTCAAGCTGTTCTTTGGATGGTTTACCTCTGGACATATCCAGTTTCAAGCCTTTTTTGCAGATTTCTTTGTACTGCTGTTCCAGGCTTTCTTTTTCTTTTAATAATTCCTCTCTGCTCATTTCCTGATAAGACTGCATTGATTTTTCCTCCTGCTGCGTATTGTTACATCATTTTTTACAACTTCTTTTTGTTTTATATTCAAAAGGAGATTTATAACTCCTGTTTGATCTTAATCAAGTGGATATTCACAATTCGCCACGCTGCTTGCTCATAACAAAATTATTACTTCATATAATGAAATCAGTGGACTCCCTTAATTTTGTTAAAATATTCCCGAATCGTCTGCTCGTAGCCGTTTTCTGTCGGCTCATAGAATTTCATATCTTTGTATGCATCCGGCAAATACTGCTGCTCCACGTAATGATTCGGATAATCGTGCGCATATTTGTATCCAAGCCCACGTCCAAGCTTTGCCGCCCCTTTGTAATGCGCATCGCAAAGGTATGTCGGAACCGGTGCGGTTCTCGACTCCCGAACAACGGAAAGGGCTTTATCCACGGCCATGTAAGCCGCATTGCTCTTTGGCGCACTTGCCACATATGTGACTGCCTGTGCCAGCACGATCCGTGCCTCCGGCATTCCAAGCCGCTCCACCGCCTGCGCTGCGCTGACCGCCACAGTCAGGGCGTTCGGATCTGCATTTCCCACATCTTCAGATGCACAGATCATAATTCTCCGGGCGATAAATGTCACATCTTCCCCTGCGTACAGCATTTTTGCCAGATAATAGACCGCTGCGTCCGGATCAGACCCCCGCATACTTTTGATAAATGCGGAAATGTTATCATAATGGCTGTCACCATTTTTGTCATACTTGATCACGCGCTTCTGGATACACTCGGAAGCCACATCCAGCGTGATATGGATGAGCCCGTCTGCACTGCGCTCTGTGGTAAGAATTCCCAGTTCAATGGCATTTAATGCGCTGCGGGCATCCCCGTTTGACACATCTGCCAGAAATTCCAGTGCATCTTCATCCGCCACCGCATGGTAAGCTCCCATGCCTTTTTCCATGTCCTCTAAAGCACGATGCAGCAGCGTTTTGATATCCTCTTTGTCCAACGGCTTTAATTCAAAAATAATGGATCGGGAAATCAGCGCTCCGTTTACCTCAAAATACGGATTCTCCGTGGTGGCACCGATCAGTGTCACCGTACCGTCTTCCACAAACGGAAGCAGATAATCCTGCTGTCCTTTGTTGAACCGGTGGATCTCATCGATAAACAGGATCGTGCGTTTTCCGTACATGCCCTGCATCTGCTTTGCTTTCTCAATGACCGCTTCCATATCCTTCTTGCCGGCGGAAGTTGCATTGATCTGCATAAATTCTGCGCTGGTCGTTTTCGCAATGACTTTCGCCAGTGTCGTTTTTCCGGTTCCCGGAGGCCCGTAAAAAATAACCGACTGCAGTTTGTCCGCTTTGATGGCTCGGTACAACAATTTGTCTTTGCCGATGATGTGCTGCTGTCCCACTACTTCTTCCAGCTTCGTCGGACGCAGTCTGGAAGCCAGCGGCGATTCCTTTTCCTTATTTTGTTCTCTCATGTAATCAAATAAATCCATTTTTTGATCTCCATTTCACGTTTTATCCTTCAAAAATGAATCCTTTTTATGATATATAATTCATTTTTGACTGTTTTTATCCTGTAAAATGCATGGAATTTAAATGTTTTTGCATGATACCAGTGCGATATCTTTCATATCCATGCTATACAATACATTAAATTTACCGGTCTGACAAGTTATTTTTTTGTCAAAGTCGCATTTTCTCCAATTTTTCCATAACATAGGAAGATTTGCATTTCTGTTTTCTACATTGTGCCGAAAACAGTTCACTTATTACATACGTGTTTCTTCTTGAAACAAGTTCAAGAAGCATCCGTCGCTCAAAAACTCCGTCGATAATGATCATGCTTGCATGAGGAATTATCCAAATACATTGTAATAAAGAGCGTTCCCTATTACTCTTCCTCTGCCAATTCTCTCACCACCGCGATTGCCGTCTCCACTTCCTCTGCGGTATTATAATGGGAAAAACTGAACCGCACAACGCCCTGCGCTACCGTTCCAAGTGCCTCATGCATCAGCGGTGCGCAGTGTCCCCCCGGCCTTGTAGAAATCTCCCATCCCTCAAACAATTCATCACTGACTTCTGAGGAATCATAATCCCCGATATTAAAGGAGACGATCGGGCATCGGTTTTTCTGCAAAAAATCACCGTATATCTTCACACCCGGAATCTCACGGATACCTTCGTAAAACTGCCACATCAGATTCTGCTCTTTTTCCCGGATTTCATCAATGCCTGTCCGCATCAGATAGTCTAAAGCTGCATCCAGCCCGGCAATCCCATGTCCGTTCAGCGTCCCGGCTTCCAGCGCCGTCGGCATCTGCTGCGGATGCCTTTTGCTGTACGTCTGTACGCCGCTGCCGCCGCTCTTTAACGGACGAAGCTGCAGGCCGATTCTGACATAGAGCCCGCCGGTTCCCTGCGGGCCAAGCAGGCTTTTGTGCCCGGTAAAGCACAGAATATCAATATGCATTGCCTGCACATCGATAGGAAATACCCCTGCGGTCTGTGATGCATCCACCACGAAAAGAACTCTTTTGTTTCGCGCCATTTCTCCGATTGCTGCAATGTCCACCAGATTTCCTGTAACATTGGATCCATGGGTACAGATGATGGCCTTTGTCTCCGGCCGGATGGCTGTCTCCATATCCTCTAACGAAAATCTGCCCTGTGCATCCGCTTTTACAATCGTCATTTCCACACCTTTTTCTTCCATTTCATACAACGGACGGAGCACAGAATTATGCTCTAACTGTGTCGTAATCACATGATCTCCCGGATTTAATACTCCTTTGATCGCAATATTCAGACTCTCCGTTGCATTGCTTGTAAACACCATCCGCTCCGGGCTTTCCGCATGGAAAAATTCTGCCAGTTTTCGTCTTGTATCGTAAATCGTGCGGGAAGCCTGCAAAGTCGCCTCGTGCGCTCCTCTTCCTGCATTTCCCAGAGAGCATAATGCCTCTGTGACTGCCTGCACAACTTCCTGCGGCTTTCGTCGTGTCGTTGCCGCATTATCAAAATATATCATTGTAAAATCCCCTTTTCTCATAATACCTGTCATACGTCATATTGCTATCTATTTTACCATAAAAAGGAGCCCCCGCCAATCCGCGAGGACTCCTTCTTATATTCTGACCTTCTGTCAGATAATTATTTCTTCTCTGCCGGTTTATCCTTCGGCAGCACCAGATTTAAGAATACCGCCGTCACTGTTGCAATAACAACCGGTGTCTTACCAAATACCGTTGTCACCCACGCCGGGAACATTCCCAGAGACGCAGAGGCCTGTGTCACACCCACACCAAGCGCCACGGACAATCCTACGATAGAAGTATTTCGATAACTCATCGGCTGGCTTGTGATCAGCTTGATACCTGTCATTGCGATAGAAGCAAATACAGAGATCGTTGCACCACCAAGCACACACTGCGGAATGGTTGTTAACAGTGCAGAAAACTTCGGCACCAGACCTGCGACCAGCAGAATCCCTGCAGACATTCCAAGCACAGAACGGTTGATAACTTTTGTTGTAGTAACGATACCTACATTCTGACTGTAGGAAGCAGTCGGCAGGCCACCAAGGAAAGCTCCGATGACATTCGTGCATCCATATCCTACAATGGCACCTTTTAACTCTTTATCCGTCGGCTCACGATCCATACCGCCGGTTGTCGTTGCGGTAAAATCACCGATGGCCTGAATCGCATTGATTGCAAATAGCAAACCAATCGCAATGCAGGAAGACGGATCAAACTGAATGCCAAAATGCATGATCTGCGGCATCTGGAAAAAGCTTGCCTGTGCCACTGCACTCAAATCTACCATGCCGAAACATGCTGCAAGAATATAACCGCAGATGATGCCGATCAGGATAGAAGCCAGTTTCACAAATCCTTTGGTAAAATGGTTCAAAAAGGTAACGATGGCCAGCGTAATGATCGCCACCAGCCAGTTTGTCCAATGGCCGTAATTTCCACTGGATGCACCGCCTGCCATATAGTTGACAGCAGTCGGATACAAAGAAAGTCCAATCGTAAATACAACGGTTCCTGTTACCAGCGGTGGAAATACTTTTCGGATCTTGTCAATAAAAAATCCAATGATCATCGCAATGATACCGCCGACGATCTGCGCTCCAAATATTGCCGCAATGCCTGTATCTGCCGCAATCGCCTGCATACTTGCCACATATGCAAAACTGGTTCCCATGATAACCGGTAATCCGGCGCCCAAGCGGAAGCCGTTTTTCGGTCCGATCGGAAATAACTGTAAAAATGTGGAAAGTGCAGATACTACCAATGCAGACTGTATCAGCATGACACGGTTTGCTCCCTCAAGACCTGCGACACCTGCCACAATGATCGCCGGGGTTACACAGCCCACGATCATCGCTACTACATGCTGCAGCGCCAGTGGAAGTGCCTTACTCAACTGTGGAACACCGTTTAACTCGAAAATAGACGCATTTTTTCCCTCTGTCTTTTTCATGTACTAAAATCCTCCATCTTTTGCATTACGCTATCTTACATCTCTTTTTTCTCAGATATTATAACGCAGATATTTTCCGATTTACAACCGCCCCGCTTATGAATTGTATTTATGGCATTCATTAACCATTCTAATAGAATTAATCCTTTTTATTTGTTTTTCATATAGATCAAAGCATAATCCACTTATTCTAAGTGTATTTTTTCTTACAGGCAGTGTCAAGAATTTAGCAAAAAATTTTCAGTTTTCGCTTATTAAGCTTGTATACAATCCTATATTATTTTTCTACAGCAATTGCCTCGATCTCTACCAGACCTGCTTTCGGAAGATTTGCAACCTCTACGCAGGAGCGGGCCGGTACATCGTTCTCAAAATATTTTGCATAGATCTCGTTTACTTTGCCGAAATCTGCAATGTCTGCTAAAAAGATGGTTGTTTTTACAACGTGATCAAAATCAGATCCTGTGCCTTCCAGAATGGTTTTCAGGTTCTCAAGGCTCTGTACAGTTTGTGCCTCGATGCCTTCCGGAAGTGTGCCGTCTGCCGGGTTTAAACCTAACTGTCCGGAAATGAAGATCATTTTTCCTGTTTTTACTGCATGTACATATGGACCTACTGCTGCCGGTGCTCCGTTTACATTGATTGACTGTTTCATAATAATTTCCTTCTTTCTTTTATTCTTTTTAAACTGTCATAATAACAATTTAGATTCTATTATAATGCAGTTCCTTACTGCTTTACAAGCAATCCTGTAAATACATATTTACGAAAGCGGGCACAGATTATTTTGTCTTTCGAGCTAACAATCGCTTCTCAAGAAAAAATAATCTGTGCCCGCTATTTACGTTGTGTATAATTCTTTACAAGATAACAGAAATACTTCTCAAAGAAATAATCTGTACTTGCTATTTACACTACATATAAGCTTCTTATTTCTCGTATAAGAATTCTTCTGGAAGGGTTACGTTGAAATCCTTAGCAAGATGACGGAAATCATCCGGTGTGATGGTCTGCAGTTTATCCGGTCTCATGGATAACATTTTTACAAGGATCTCTGCTGATTTCTCTGCTGTATGCATCAAGCCAAATGTCAGATCAAAGTCAAATCCTGCTGCAAACATTCCATGATGTGCCCAGATAGCCAGATCATATTTTTTCATCAGTTCACTTGTTGCAACAGCGATCTCTCTTCCGCCCGGAACCATCCACGGAACGACACCGATACCATCCGGGAATACAACCGGACACTCAGTAGCCATCTCCCAAAGCTCTCTTGTAAATACACGATCCTCTAATGGAAGAACGAATGTCAGAGCAATGATGTTTGTAGTATGTGCATGATATACGACACGATATCTCTCATCCTGAAGTTTCTTTACTTCCAGGTTCATTAAGTGGCTCGGAAGCTCGGAAGTCGGTCTGCCGCCGTTTACAAGTCCCCAGACAATACGATAGTTCTCACCTTTCTCATCCAGCTCGATCATGCAGATGCTGTCTTCCGGTTTGATGCTTACGTTGCGGAAATATTTGCCGCTGCCTGTTACCAGGAAATACTCGTCTGCAAGGTTCGGTACGCTTGTGCCGATCGGTTGCCATTCTTTTGCTTCAAAGTTTTCTTTTACGCTCTCTACTTCTTCCGGTTTTACACGGTAGGAAAGGTTTCCGCCATTTCTCTCATGCCAGCCCTGATTCCAGCCGTCATCAGCCATTCTGATAAATCCCTGTACAAATTCTGCATCTAAAAATTTCATATTTTCTCCATTCTGCTGTACACTACAGCTACTTCTATCCTCTAATAACTATTAAGTAAATTTATTTAAAATATGATTCACATCTTATTCTGAGATAAATAGCTGCATCCACAATTTCTGCTTTCAATATTTATCTCAAAATAAGTATCATACTTTCGATTATCGGCAGATGATATCAACCGGTACGTCCAAAATCTTAGCAACTTTCAGGATTGTGTCAATGTGTCTTCCTACTGCTGCTGCCATATGATGTGTCGGGCCTGCCTCGCTCCATCTGTTACAGAATTCTCTTGCACCGATGGAAAATCTGGTTCTCATGTTTGTATCACCGAAAGTGAAGATCGGTCCGTCTTCGTTTACGCCTTCTGCAACGACAAATTTGAAATGTCCGTCTTTGTCCTGTGTGATTCCAAGATAAGTAACATCTCCTGTCGGCGGATAGAACTGTGTCAGATAGCCGCCGCCTGTTTTTCCATGGAATACGTCAACGATCTTCATGGACGGTTTGCATGCCTGTGAAATATCAGCATCGCCAGATCCGGAATGTCCGATAATGCAGATGTCTTTATCAAAATCGATGGAGTACATCTCTGAGAGCTGGCCTGTTCCGGAAATTGTTTTCAGGATGCTCATAGCCATAGCAACTTTCATATCGCCCTCTACGGCACATGCGGTACCCTGTTTGATCAACATGGAGAATGCCGGGATCAGCATACTGTCTAATTTTCCTGCTACACCCTGAGCAAATCCATCGTAATGGGATGCTACAAGGGCAATATCTTCTGCTTTTACCCATTCTTCGAATGCAACTACATATCTAGCCATATCCCAGACAGTCTCGACAGTAGCTCCACCTTCGATGTCAAAAGTATCAAGGATTTCTTCTGCTTTTGCACGGATTGCTGCCTCGTCTGTGATATGATCTGCGATGGCCCACATTTTCTCCCAGTCAAACTGTTTTGTATACAGACCCATGCGATTGTAAAGGTTGGTCTCATCGATGTAGAGATCCATCATACCAGGATACGGTCTGCCGATCTGTGCGATGTTTGTGTAACGGAATCTTCTTCTTACCTGTGCAGCGCGGCACCACTCATCAATTTCCTGTGCAACATACTCGTCGCCGCCTTCTACAACACCTGTGATAACAGCATGTCTCTTCCCTGCACGCTCCAGATCTGCTACCATCTCGCCAACTGCGCCACATGCATATAATTCACCCAGCCAGATGGCAGTATCTGTATTTGCATAATCCGGTGCTTTCTTTTTCTGCACGTTTACCAGAACAACCGGTACGTTCAGATCACGGATTGCCGGAAGCATGTTGTAACTTGTTGCATAAGTAAGCAGCTGTAAAATAACCAGATCTACATCCGCTGCACGGAATTTATCTCCTGCTGCCATGGACAGCTCTTTTGTGGTAACAATGCCTCCGTCAACAATTTCTACGATATCCGGAATTGTCTTTTTGAATGCTTCATACTGCTGCTCGAATTCCGGCACCAGAGATGGAAACTGTGGCAGATATGCGCCCAGTGCGATAGAAAAAACACCAATTTTTGCCTTTGTCTCTACTAACATATGACACCTCTCCATACTTTCATATTATTTTCATTGTTTACATATTTCTTATTTTTCTTCTATAAAAACAGATTGATATCTGTTCTATTCTGCTTCATATTCAGCGATATCAAAAGAATGATAAATACATTCTCTCGCAGCTTTTAAATTTTCCAGTTCACCGGCAGCGATCATCTGCGCGGAAATATTTCCGATGGCGGTTGCCTCAATCGGTCCCGCATAGATTTTTTTCTGGCAGGCTTTTGCTGTCAGACGGTTCAGATAATCTGCATTTGCGCCACCACCAATGATGTGGATGCAGTCATAACTTACGCCGATCATCTGCTCGACTTCCCGTGCAGTCTGTGCATAACATTCTGCGAGACTGTTGTAAATAACTGCTGCTGTCTCCAGGATTCCTTCCGGAACCTGCTGACCACTCTCCGCACAGACCGCCTGTACTTCCTTTGACATGCTCTCCGGTGCAAGGAACCGGTCAGAGTTTGCATCTACGATGGACGGAATGCTCTGTTTTGCCGCGCCTTCGCAGATGTCGGAAAAGCTCATATCCGGTGCCAGCTCTTTTCGTGCGGAATTGATCATCCACATTCCCATAATGTTTTTCAGATAACGGAAACGGTAATCATATCCGCCCTCATTGGTGAAATTGAACTGCTGGCTCTCTGCGGTGCAGATGGCTTCTTTCACTTCGGTTCCCATCAGGGACCATGTGCCGGAACTGATATACAGTACCTGATCATCTGCGGCCGGGACAGCCATAACGGCTGCTCCTGTGTCGTGTGTTGCCGGAACGACTACTTCGCAGGTAAATCCAACCTCTGCGGCAATCTCCGGTGTCAGACTTCCAATTTTTGTACCCGGAAGACAAATTTTCTGGAACAGTTCTCTCTTATAGCCCAACCGATCAATGAGATCCCAGTCCCAGTCCTTTGTCTGCGGATCCAAAAGCTGTGTGGTGGAAGCGTTTGTATACTCTGTCACTTTCTGACCACTCAGCAGGAAATGCAGGTAATCCGGTATCATCAGAAGCGTTTCTGCCTGCTCCATCTGTTCCGGTGTCTGCTCTTTCACAGCCATCAGCTGATAAATCGTATTGAATGGCTGTTTCTGAATGCCGGTGCACAGATAAAGCTCCTCCTCACCGATCACTTCATAAACTTTCTGATCCATGCCCTGTGTTCTGTGATCACGGTATCCAACCGCATCGCCAAGACACTGATCCTGTGCATCCAGAAGCACAAAATCTACCGCCCAGGTATCTACGCCGATACTCTCCGGAATTTTACCAAGTTCCGCACATTTTTTCATTCCGGTGATGATCTCAGCAAACAGCTGCTCCACATCCCAGGTGAGATGTCCATTTCGCATTTCCATTCCATTTCCGAAACGGTGCACTTCTTCCAGAATCATTCTGCCCGCATCCCGGTGTCCCAGGATCAGTCTTCCGCTGGAAGCCCCGATATCTACTGCAAGATAATATTTCATGCGATTCTCCCTTCTATTATTTTCCTATTCTGCCTGATATATCAGATACAGCCTGAGTTCTACCGCTGCCTATGATAAAAAAATATCAGTAACGCACATTCTTTCATTGCATTTTTATGTGATTATTTTATAATGATATCAGATAGATTTTTAGGCTTTTATTTTCAAAAAAACAGGACGTTATTTGCAGACAAGAATTTCAGGTTTTACTGAAGTCTGAAAATTCGGATTTAAACTCAGTTCAGACTCAGACGGATAGAAAAGGAGAATGCTATGCAGGAAGAATTACTGAATAAGCTCAGACAGATTACGGATGAAGAAAAACTCATTCTTCAGGGTGCTTCCCAGATTCAGTCCGACCTCTATACCACACAGTTTGCAAAACCGTCTGAATTTACCATCGACAGCAAAAAACTTCTGGAAAAAGGATGTCTGATCGAAGTGCGTCCACATACAAGATTTGTGCATTTTCCGAAGCATCGCCATAATTATGTGGAACTGATCTACATGTGTAGCGGCAAAACTACACACATTATGAATGGTACTGATAAACTGGTTTTACATGAAGGAGATCTTCTCTTTCTGAATCAGAATGCCACCCATGAAATATTTCCGGCCGGGGAAAATGATATTGCCGTGAATTTTATCATTCTTCCGGAATTTTTCGACCGCTCCGTCTCCATGATCGAGCAGGAAAATATTTTACGGGATTTTCTGCTTAGCGCGCTATCCGGCAGTACATCCCTGTACAGTTATTTGCATTTTTCCGCAAAGGATATTCCTCCGGTGCTGAATCTGCTGGAAAATATGATCTGGACGATTTTCCTTGATAAAAAAAATACAAATACGATCAACCAGACGACCATGGGACTTGTTTTCATGAATCTTTCTGTTTTTGCAGAAAAACTCAACTGTCCGGTACCGGAACAGTATGAGCAGACGCAGATTTTTACGATTTTGCAGTATATTGAAACACATTATAAATCTGGCACACTTGCGGAGATTTCCGCACAGATCAAGCAGCCCGCCTACTATGTGAGCCGCTTATTGAAAAAACATTTACAGAAAAATTTTAAAGAGCTTTTGCAGGAACGTAAATTGCAACAGGCCGCGTATCTGCTGAGCCAGAGCTCCCTGAGTGTGGAGCAGATCATGGAAGCCATTGGCTACAGCAACAGCAGCTATTTTTATAATAGTTTTAAGGCGAAATATAGTGATACGCCACGGGATTATCGGAAAAAGATGCGTCCAAAACCGGAAAGTTATTAAAGCGTGTAGAGATTATTTTGTCTTTCGAGCTAACAATCGCTTCTCAAGAAAAAATAATCTGCACCCGCAAAAAAGAGACTCAGCTAGGCCATTACAACTAAGCTAAGTCTCTTAATTATTCTATTCTTGTATTACTTTACTCTTGCAGTCAGATAATCTCCATCTACATCAATGAGAATTACATCATTTGCATGTACTTCATCGGCAAGAATCAGTTTTGCAGATAATGTCTCCACATGTTTCTGCAGGAATCGTTTCAGCGGTCTTGCACCGTAAATCGGGTCATAACCATGTTCTACGATAAAGTTCTCTGCGGCCGATGTCAGTTCTACGGAAATCTCTCTGTCTTCCAGACGTTTATTCAACTGATTCATCAGCAGATGAATGATATTTCCAATGTTGTCCTTGGTCAGCGGCTTGAACATGATGATCTCGTCCAGACGGTTTAAGAACTCCGGTCTGAAGTTGCCACGCAGCTCATTCATAACCCGTTCTTCTGCTTCCGGATTGATATCGCCGTTCTCGTCGATGCCTTCCAGCAGATGAGCAGAACCAAGGTTGGATGTCATAATGATGATGGTGTTCTTGAAGTCTACAGTACGTCCCTGAGAATCCGTGATACGACCGTCATCTAGTACCTGTAACAGTACATTAAATACATCCGGATGAGCTTTTTCTACCTCATCAAACAGGACTACGGAATATGGTTTTCTACGAACGGCTTCGGTCAGCTGACCACCTTCATCGTAACCTACATATCCTGGAGGTGCTCCGATCAGTCTGGATACGGAGTATTTCTCCATGTATTCACTCATATCAAGTCGAACCATGTTGGATTCATCGTCAAACAGGCTTGCAGCCAGAGCTTTTGCCAGTTCGGTTTTACCAACACCAGTTGGTCCAAGGAAGAGGAAAGAACCGATCGGTTTGCTAGGATCTTTGATTCCGGCTTTGGAACGGATGATCGCTTCGGTAACTTTTGTGACGCCCTCATCCTGCCCGATGACACGTTTGTGCAGTTCTTCGTCCAGATGTAAGGTTTTGTTACGTTCACTCTCCGTCAGTTTTGCAACCGGGATGCCTGTCCAACGAGAAATAATTCTTGCAATCTCATCCTCGCTGACGCTCTCATGAACCAGTGACATATCTTTGTTTTTCACGATTTCTTCTTCGTGAGCTAATTCTTTTTCAAGCTGTGGTTTCTTACCATACTGCAGTTCTGCTGCTTTTTCCAGATCGTAATTCTGCTGTGCGGTCTGAATCTCTTTATTCAGGCTTTCCAGTTCCTCTCGCAATTTCTGTACACGCTCAACTGCTTTCTTCTCGTTGTCCCACTGTGCTTTCTTTGTCTGGAACTCGCTGCGCAGTTCTGCCAGTTCTTTCTGAAGATTTTCCAGACGCTCTTTGCTCAGATTGTCTTCCTCTTTCTTCAGCGCAGTTTCCTCGATCTCCAGCTGCATTACTTTACGGTTCAGTTCATCCAGTTCTGTCGGCATGGAATCAAGTTCTGTCTTGATCAGTGCACACGCCTCATCCACCAGATCGATGGCTTTGTCCGGCAGGAAACGGTCAGAAATATAACGGTTGGACAGTACAGCTGCGGAAACCAGTGCCCCATCTGTAATTTTAACGCCGTGGAATACTTCGTAACGCTCTTTCAAGCCTCGGAGGATAGAAATCGTATCTTCTACGGTCGGCTCGTCTACCATAACCGGCTGGAAGCGACGCTCCAGAGCGGCATCTTTCTCTATATATTCACGGTACTCATCCAGTGTGGTGGCACCGATACAATGTAATTCACCTCTTGCCAGCATTGGTTTTAACATGTTGCCGGCATCCATAGCTCCGTCTGTCTTTCCTGCGCCGACGATGGTATGAAGCTCATCGATAAACAGGATGATCTTGCCTTCGCTCTTCTTTACCTCGTCCAGTACGGCTTTCAGACGTTCCTCAAATTCGCCTCTGTATTTTGCACCTGCAACCAGTGCTCCCATATCAAGGGCAAATAATTTCTTGTCTTTCAGTCCTTCCGGTACATCGCCGCGGACGATACGCTGTGCCAGTCCCTCGACAACGGCAGTTTTACCAACACCAGGCTCACCGATCAGAACCGGGTTGTTTTTTGTTTTTCTGGAAAGGATACGAACCACGTTTCGGATCTCACTGTCACGGCCGATGACCGGATCCAGTTTCTGATCTCTTGCACGTTCTACCATGTCGTAACCATATTTTTCCAATGTATCATAAGTAGCTTCCGGATTGTCACTTACGACTCTCTGGTTGCCACGGACGGTGGATAATACCTGGAGGAATCTGTCTCTTGTGATTCCATACTCACGGAAGATCTCTTTGATCGCCGGGTTCGGGTAACGGATCATGCTCAGGAACAGATGCTCTACGGATACATACTCGTCACCCATCTGTTTTGCTTCGTCCTCAGCACTGATCAGCACTTTGTTCAGCTGCTGACCGACATAAACCTGTCCGCCGGAAACTTTGACTCTCTTTGCCAGATGATCCTCAGCATTGTTCATAAAATGCTGTTTGTTGATCTCCATTTTCTCGATCAGCATCGGGATCAGGCCGTCTTCCTGCCGCATCAGGGCTACCAGCAGATGTTCCTGCTCGATTTCCTGATTGCCATATTCATAAGCTAATTTCTCGCAATCCTGGATTGCCTGCATTGATTTCTGTGTAAATTTCTGGATATTCATAAAAACCCCTCCTTTCCGGGTGTTTCTACTCTTTTTAATTATTATGTTCTACTTGTTGTATAACGCTTTTTCTTGCGCTAAATATGTTATATCACATATTATTAGCCACGTCAAGCGTCGAGTGCTAATTTATTTTAAATTTTTTCTTCTTCTATTTTATAACGGAAGGTTATGGAAAAGCGGGCACAGATTATTTTGTCTTTCGAGCTAACAATCGCTTCTCAAGAAAAAATAATCTGCACCCGCTGTTTACACTATGACCTAATAATTTTTTTATGCAGCCAGAAAATTTCATCGGATTAATTCAAATCTTTTCTATCATTCAAAAGCCCAAATTAGCACAACAAAATTAATTCTTTACATCACTTCAAAATCTCTGCCAGTGTCTCTTTGATCTTCGCCGGATCGATCGGTTTCGCAATCTGATCCTGCTGGATATTCAGATGCCGAATATGGATGGCTATAAAGCTGCAACGATTATCCGGCATTTACCGGATGCCGGTAAATCCGGAATCCCAATTGTAGCCATGACGGCAAATGCTTTTGCGGAGGACAGGAAAAAGGCGTTTGAAGCCGGTATGAACGGCCATATTAATCTGCACCCGCTATTTACGTCTCAATAAAAAACCTTCTTTTAAATCATTTTCTAAAAATACTATCTCTACAGTTTTTTCACTCTTAAGACCGGATTGCATTTAAGATCGCAATAATCATAACTTGCTCACCAGTTTTCTTTTACTTTTATATAAAAATAATACAAGAAACGCTATGCCGGCTGTAATCCAAGAAACAATATAAACCCAGATGATACATTCCATTGTTTCATATCTTGGAAGGAAGATCCAAATACCGCATACACGCAACAGACAGATACTGAGTAAAGTTGTCACCATTGGTGACAGTGTTTCTCCAAGACCACAGCTTGCTCCTGACAATGCTTCCGCTATTGCATAGAAGAAATAAAATGGTGCCATCATTTTCATATATCGCACCACCAGTGGTATCAGGACAGCCGCATCTTTCCTGTCTATAAACCATGGTCCAAAGACGCCGGATCCCACATACAGTATGAAGCTGACTGTACCTACCGCCAAAACAGAAATAATCGTTCCGACCACAGCACCCTTTTTTACCCGGGCTATCTGTCCGGCTCCCAGATTCTGTGCCACATATGTTGTAAGTGCCGGTCCCATGGAATCCGCAAGCAGCCAGATCAGCATACTTAATTTATCACAGATACTCCATGCAGCAATACTGTCTGTTCCCATTATATTCACACTCGCCTGTACGATAGAGTTTGCTACAGGAAACAGCATGGATTGCAATGCAAGTGGAAAACCTATTTTTATTATCATCCACATATGCTCTGCACAGAAATGCAGATGCCACACATGGATCTCACCACCGGCATGTTCCAGTCCCGCCAGCATTTTGAACATGATCAATACACTGATCACCTGGGCTGCAATGGTAGCCAGCGCCGCACCGGCAACACCCAGATGAAAAACGCCAACCAGCAGAAGATCGCCGGCAATATTAATGATACTGCTGATGATCAATACATGCAGCGGACGTCTGGAATCTCCGAATGCACGTAAAATTCCCGCCGACATGTTATACAGGATCAATGACCACAAACCGCCAAAATAAATCCTGCAATAAGTTAATGTCAGCCCGGAAATATCTGCCGGTACTTTCATGATCTTAATAAACTGCGGTGACAGCAATACACCAGCAACTGAACTGACCGCACCAAGGATTATTGCCACTGTAATGGCTGTACGGATTGCACAATGAAGATCTTCTCTTTTTTTTGCGCCGTAATAGCGTGAAATAATGATCGTGGCTCCTGCTGCCAGGCCATTCATAAAATTAATAGGGAATTTAAAAAGTGTATTAACCGAATCAATTGCCGCAAGACCGATTTTTCCTGCAAATCGTCCAACAATGATCGCGTCTACTGTCACATAAAGCTGCTGGATCAGGCTGCCTGCAAGCAATGGCAGAACAAACAGCAGAATTCCCTTCCATATATTTCCCGATGTCAGATCATTTTTCTTCATTTCGCCTGCCGGGCATGCTCTGCGAACATACGCTGTATCAGTGGATAGCTTCCCATTCCTCTCTGCACACAGGAAACGCTCAGCCCATCCCTTTCCAGTGTACTTTTCCAGGAATCCTCATCGTCCCCGGCAATATCATTATGTGCATGATCCCCTGCCACAAGCATTAACGGAATCAGTGTCACCTTACGGAATCCTGCTTTCTTCAACTGCTCCTGCACATCTTCGAGCTGCGGATACCCTTCTACCGTTCCTACAAATACATTGGAAAATCCGGAAGTATGCAGCTGCTGCTCCAGTGCCGGATAGCATGCATTTGCAAAATGTCCGGTTCCATGTCCCACAAAGACAAACGCATCCTGACTCTTTTTGAATCCAAATTCTTTATCCAGTGCCTGAATGATTCTGACATAGTCGTCCTGACAGTCCAACAATGGATATCCAATCCTTATGGATTCAAATTTCATGCGGTATCGGGCAACCGTTTCTTTCAGCTCATCAAATTCAATCCCCTGGATAATATATGTAGGCTGAATGATCAGATCTGAATAACCATCTTGACAGAACCTTTCTAAAGCTTCCTCTACCGTATCAATAACAATTCCATCTCTTTTCAGCAGCTTTTTAATGATCATTCCGCTGCCAAATGCTCTCCGCATCTCATACTCTGGTAATGCATCTGCTATTGCCTGCTCTACCGGAACAATATTGTCCTGCTGAGCATCCAGATAGGATGTTCCAAAGCTTACAACCAGTATACCTTTTTTTCCCATTAATAAATTCTCCTCAAAATATGCCTAACTGAACAAATGGCATGCCACCTGATGTCCTGGTGCTATTTCCACCATTTCAGGGTGCTTCTGCTTACAGATTTCCATACACTGACCGCATCGTCCCTGGAACGGACAGCCAACCGGCAGATCCAGCGGACTTGGCACATCGCCCTCAAGACTTTCCAGTGGCTTTGAGAAATCCATCTGAATATCAAAAACCGATCCCATCAATGCCCTTGTATATGGATGACATGCTGTCTTTGTAAGCTGTTCGCCCGGCACGATTTCCACCACATTGCCCAGATACATGACTGCGATCTGATGTGCACATTGCTGGATCAGGGCAATATCATGGCAGATAAAGCCAATTGTAATGTCATTTTCTTTCTGAAGCTTTGTGATCAGCTCAATGATTTTCTTTTGTACGGATACATCCAGTGCTGATGTAGCTTCATCCATGATGATCACTTCCGGTTCCAATGCCAGTGCACGGGCAATTGCAACACGCTGCCTCTGACCACCACTCATATTATGCGGGTAACGGTCAGCAAAATCTCCCGGCAGTTCTACCATTTCCAGTAGTCTGCGACAGGCGGCATCTTTCTTCGACTTGTTTATTTTGCCAAAATTCATCAACGGCTCACAGATAATGTCACGGATTTTCATTTTTGGATTAAAGGAAGCCGTCGGATCCTGAAATACCATCTGGATATGTTGCCGATTCTGACGAAGTTCCTCCCCCTTCAGCTTTGTGATATCTTTTCCCCGATACAGAATTTCTCCCTCCGTCGGAACATCCAGAGATACAAGGAATTTCATAAAAGTACTTTTTCCACAGCCTGACTCTCCTACAAGACCAAGCGTTTCACCCTTGTAAAACTTCAGATTGATATCATTATTTGCAACCAGAGTACGGTTACCGGAAGCCGGAAAACGACGTGTCACATGTCTGGTCTCCAGGATTACTTCTTTCTCTTCAGACAAATCGCTCACCTCCTACCGATGGAACGGCATCCAGCAGGCTCTGCGTATACTCATTCGTTGTTTCATGCAGAATATGCTCCCGCGTTCCCTGATCTTCTATTTTTCCATCTTTCATAACTACAATATAATCTGACATATATGCCGCAACGCCAAGGTTGTGTGTTACAAGGATGATACTTGTACCATACTTATCCCTCAGTTCCATCATCTGGCGCACAATCTGTGACTGCGTTGTTACATCAAGGGCAGATGTCGGTTCATCTGCCAGCAGAAGTTTCGGCTGATAAGTCATTCCCATTGCGATTCCAACTCTCTGGCGCATTCCGCCGGACAACTGGAACGGGTAAGAATTCATGACATTATCCGGACTTGGCAGATTCATCCGCTCAAGCATCTGACAGCCTTTGTCCCAGGCTTCTTTTTTTGATATTTTCTCATGTGTCAGAATATATTCGTTGAACACCTTCCCGATTTTTTTGGTAGGATTCATCATCGCACCACTGTCCTGAAAAATCATGGAAATCTGTGTTCCACGAAGTTCTCTCCACTGCTCACTTGTATAGTCCAGCAGATTCTGTCCCTCGAAAGTAATACTGCCTTCCGTTACCTTTCCGCCACCTGAAAGTAAGCCGATCACAGCACGGATAACCGTTGTTTTTCCACTGCCGGATTCTCCTACCAGGGAAACGATCTGACCAGGTTTTACATTCAGGCTGACGTTCTGTACGGTCGGAATATCCTTGTAAGAGATGGTTACATTATTTAACTGCAGCATATGTTCCTCCTTACTCATCCTTTGGGTCCAAAATATCCCGTACAGAATCACCCAGCATGTTAAAAATTACTACTACAACAAAAATTGCAAGTCCCGGGAAGATCATCATCCAGGGTGCCGACTGAATACATGCACGTCCTTCATTCAGCATATATCCCCATTCCGGTGCAGGTGGTTTTGCTCCAAATCCCAGGAAGGACATTGCTGCAAGTTCCAACATCATTCCGCCAATATCAGTTGCAGCTGTAATGATCAGTGTCGGCAGCGCATTTGGCAGCATATATTTCAAGATCATATATGGTGTCTTAGAGCCGGTCACAACCGCCGCTGACACATAATCACGATGTCTGATCTTCAACACAAGACTTCTTCCCAGTCGTGCATATTTTGTCCAGTTAACCACAACAACGGCCACAATTGCATTTTTTATACTGGCTCCCATAATACCTGCTACCGCAAGTGCAAGAACTAAGCCAGGGAAAGACAGCATCATATCTGCGATTCTCATTATGATAATATCCAGAATGCCACCAAAATAACCAGAAATAACTCCCAGTGTCGTTCCAACGATGAAAATCAGAGCAACAACGCCGAACGTAGCTGTCAGAGATGCCCGTGAACCATAGATAACACGTGCAAAAATATCTCGTCCCATCTTATCAGTTCCAAAAATATGTTCTTTACTTGGTGGCTGCAGAGCCTCGGTCAGACTTCCCTCTAATGGGTCCACCCCTCCACTTACGATTGGAGCAAAAACGGCAACCAGGATAACCAGAATCGCAAGAATCAGAAAAACCGTAAACTGCTTATGCTGCATAAAAAAACCTTTTTTCTTCATACTCACTACTCCTTTAATCTCATTCGAGGATCGATATAAATATACGATGCATCTACGATCAGGTTAATAACCATATATATCAATGCCAGCCACAATACATATCCCTGGATCAGATTGTAATCACTGGAAGAAATGGCAGAAACTGCCAGATTTCCCAGTCCCGGATATGAAAAAATGACTTCAACTACAGCGGTTCCTCCAAGGAGAGAGCCGATGGATAAACCAAACATTGTAATCAGTGGGAGTAAAGAATTCGGAAATACATTTCCCCATATGATTCTTGGCCATTTAATACCTCTGGCCTTCGCTCCTGTAACATAATCCTGACTCAGTTCATCCAGTACCGCAGCACGCACCTGACGCGTATATTTCGATGCCATTGCGATTGCAAGTGTCAGGGCCGGTAAAAACAAACTCATAAAATCTCCCGCAGAACTAACTACCGGAAATATTTTGAAATGGACACAAAACGCCATCATCAATAAAAGTCCAACCCAGAAATTTGGCATTGCACATCCTACAAAAGTAATACCACGTACCACATAATCAGCGGCTCTGTCCTTTCGTAGTGCTGATAGCATTCCCAACGGTACCGAAATCACCACCATCAGTATAGTTGACACTATCGTCAGTTTCAATGTCGGCCAGAGTCTGCTAAGCAGTAATTCTGTAACCGATTTATTCAATGAATATGATTTTCCAAAATCTCCTCTGAGACAGTTGCCAAGCCATCGTCCGTACTGGATCAGAAACGGATCATTCAATCCTAATTCCTGACGGGTCTGCTGAACCATCTCTTCCGTTGGCATAACACCATTCGCCGAATACATATTTCGAACCGGATCACCCGGAGAAATATATGTCAGCGCAAATGTAATAAAACTGATGCCTAACAGTACCACAATGATCTGAAGCAACCGCATAGTAATCTGTTTTTTTGTCAAATTTTCCACGCTTTCCTTGTATCCATCTGATTACTCAGCTGGAACAATTTCTGTACTTAACCAATAATAATCTGCTGTATGGATTTTTGCATATCCAACTTTTTTAGAATAAATCATACTGGAGTTGTAATAACCGTCAATCAGAACTGCCGCATCATCGATCAGTATCTGCTGCATCTGGAAAATCAGGTCTTCACGTTTATCCGGATCCATCTCACTCTTCAGTTCCTGGAATAAAGCATCATACTCCGGATTGGAATATGCACAGTAAGTACTCTCTGTCGCCCAGTTTGCCATATATGCATATGGATCACCGGTACCTACTGTAATCCAGTTATTATTATTAAAGTCATAATCTAATGCTGCAAGTTTACTCCACTCATCATCAGAACTTCCGTACTCAGATGTTACTCCGATTCCGATTGCAGCCAGATACTGAGTATGTGCATCTGAAAACTCATTTAACAGACGGTTTTCATAAGAAACATAACGCAGATTGATATTTTCTCCATTCAGCTCACGGATTCCATCTCCGTCAGTATCCACAATACCTGCATCATCCAGTAATTTTTTTGCTGCCTCAGAATCATATTTGTATGGATTGTTCAGTTTTTCATATCCGTAAGACAGTGAAGATGGTAATACGGAGAATCCCGGTGTATATAATCCGCCAATAGTTTTGGAGTTACAGATCGTGTCATAATCAATCGCCATTAAAATTGCCTGACGTAATGTCTTGTTTCCGAGGATACCGTTGAAGTTCATCCAGGAAAATCCGCAGCGTACACCAGATGCAATATCTACTGTAAAGTCATCAGAATCTTTGAATTTCTGAATGTCAGCTACGTTTGTAATATTCTCCACCAGATCTACCTGACCACTCTCAAGTGCCATTGCTTTTGCGGAGTTATCTCCCATATACATCAGATTTACTTTGTCATACGGAACATCTTCACGGTAATTTTCATTTGCAACCAGGGTATAACCAACACCTACACCATTAAATGATTCGATCACATAAGGACCTGTTCCGATCGTACCATTATCAAAATTTGTTGTATGCTCAACATCAACAATTCCCATTGTCGGATGACTGAGCTGTCCGATCAGGTTCGCATACGACTGTGTGGTCACAATTGTCAGTGTACCTGCTTCATCATCTGCGGTAACCGTTGCTTCAAACTCCAGATATTTCTCCGGTTTTGCAGATCCGGAAGGTCCAACCTCTTTCAGATGCTCAAAAGACTCTTTTACTTTACTTGCTGTCAGTTCACAGCCATCAGAAAATTTTAATCCTTTTTTCAGTGTGATCACCCATTCTGTATGGTCATCATTTACTGTATAACTCTCAGCAAGCCATGGTGTAACTTCCATGTTATCATCAAATTTAAACAGTGTTTCCGTGATACCGTATCGCATCGCATTCCATCCACCATTTTCATCTCCTGCTGTGTTTACACTTCCATCTGTGTACATTGCACAACCAAAATTTAAAACCTTTTCATCTCCAGATGTTGCTGCTTTTTTGCTGCTGTCTCCCCCACATCCGGTCAATGCCATAACGCACATGCATCCTGCCAGAACAAGTGCCACCATTCTTTTTTTCATTTTTCATCCTCCTTAATTTTGTGTATTTACGGATTTATCCAAACGGATCATCCAGGTAACCGATCATTCAGCAAATCATCCGTATAATTGTTGATAGAAATTCTTTCTTTATGGTAGAAAAAAAGCCGGATGCAAATGCATTCGACCTGTCTTTCGATTTACTGAAATTATGTATGAAAAAAAATGCCCAAGTGGACAGAATTTCTTTACTAGCTAGTATAATCGTTTTCTCGTCTTCCGCAAGAATCTCCAATAGAAAATAAGCAGGTTTCCTGACTTAAGCATTCCCACCAAAATCGCCTTCCCAGATTTTATCCAGTGACATTTTGATTTTGGCCAGCTATCACAGTGACGGGATCGTTCCGAATTTGCATCGGATTCCCTTTTAATCAGACAGGTGTCTTACCATATCTGAACTTATTTTCTCTAACATATACATATTTATGCTGATTTTGTGATTTTTTAGGCAGGAACATCCGTTCCAATGCCTGTGTCTAGAATCATACCAACTACGTTTTAAAATATCAACCCCCAATTTAAGAAATCGCACACTTTTACACAAAGGAATATTTCCGCTTTATCTGTAAGGATATTTCCGTTCACATACATTTTCAGATATGCAAACACAGACACAGATCATTTTACTCTCAAGCCAACATTCACTTTTTCAGAAAAATAATCTGCGCCCGCTGTTTACATTTTCATTAATTCCATTTTCAAAAATGCTCTTTCACAAACTCCAGACACTACTGTGAAGCCTGTGCAATCTTCCCGTTTCGGATCATCTCTTTTACATCATCACCGAGGAAACCATTTTACAGAATCGTATACTCAATCGTTTCCGGAACATCCGCTTCCACTTTTACTTCACCGTTTTCCCGTGTCACATGTACCGTGATTTTTCCTTTCACAGAATTGTAACTGCAGGTAAATTCGTTCATGCTCTCCGGCAGATATGGTGCGATCTCAATCTTGCCAAATCCCGGCTCCAGCGGACGGATACCAGCCAGTCCATTGTAGAACCACTCAATGATGTGTCCCATCATGTCATGGCAGTGACTTCTCGGATTCTGCTCCCAGTACTCGCCGAGGGTTGTCTCGCCATCCAGCACGAATGCGTAGTAACTCGGATGTGTGGTTTTTGTGATAAACCGGCAGATCAGATCATTCATACCATATTTTCTTGCGGTCTGAATGATATATGGAAGTCCGACTTCCCCGCTGACAAAAGCACCTTTTTCTTCCAGTGTCTGACGGAACGCACGTACCACGTCATCCACTTTGTCTTCCGGAACCATACCCCAGTATAACGGCAGTGCCTCTGCGGCCTGTGTCATGCAGATCTCATCTTTGTGATCCCATGCCTGGTAATACCAGTAGCCCCCCTGCGGATGCTGTACCAGAAGTTTCTCGTTATAATTTGCTTTGATCTCTTCTGCCAGTGCTTC
Source organism: Lachnospiraceae bacterium (assembly GCA_963617435.1). GTDB lineage: Bacteria > Bacillota > Clostridia > Lachnospirales > Lachnospiraceae > Eubacterium_I. The sequence goes on along the minus strand of CAVEOS010000003.1, from coordinate 6,677 downwards.
AAATTCTGCCTGCTCTGCGTATTTTCCAAGAATACCGGCAACGTAAGCCATGGTCTTGCTGTCCGCATATAAAAATGCAGTCTCGACATTTTCACGCAGCAATGCATTTTCCGGATTTCCCCAGTCACCGAGACCATGATTTAAAAATCCGTCTTCGTTGCAGAGAGATGCCTCGTGAGCCAGATATTTTTTGCCTGCCTCATAATTGTCACGGATGATCTGCTCATCTCCGTAGAAAGTATAATGCCAGTAAGTTCCGAGGATGCTTGTACTGCCCCACGGAATAATGTCATAAAAACTTCCCATACCCGGAACCGGAAGCACGTTCGGAATATAGCACGGGCACTGGGACGGCATCAGACCTTCGCCCGGATAAAAACGTCCGCCCTGTCCATCGGAAAAACTGTCCTCTGCAGTATGCTGATCTGTACGCATATCTGTCAGAAATTTGTTCCAGAGACGGTCGGAACGTTTCATATACATAATGGACGGTGCCATCAGATGGTTTGGCTCCTGCCATGCAAAACGCTCAATGGTCGGGCAGTCAGTATGTACGCTGACCATGTTTGCCTCAACCGCTTTCTCCACCAGATCATAGATCTGATTGTAACGCTCATCATCACTGTGGAAACTGCCATCACGCTCCCATGCGCTGGAGATCGCGTCTCCGTACATATTGCGGATTTCTGTATCTTCATCCAGACCTTCTACTGCGAAATATCGGCCTGCAAAATAAGTAAATTTCATGCGGAAAGTTTCCCATGTATCATCCTGTCCGATGATATAAGTAATGCAATTATCGATCAGCACCCAGTTTTTCGCCATCTGATCCACATCACCGTTTTCTGTCAGCTTCTCTGCCACATAGAAACGTACTTTTGTTCCTTTTTTACCTTTGATATCAAACTGCAGCATACCGGATATGTTCTGTCCAAGATCGTAAATATCACGATGTACACTGCCAGCTGCTTCTTCCGTTGTATCCAGAGATTTGTCTGCTTCCACGCTATGGATGTATTTTGCCTCGTAACGCTTGATCACTTTGATGGCCGGCTGATCCTGCTCTACGAGTTCTCCTGTCGGTGCCTGTGCATCTTCCACCTGCTGTGCAGCTGTCCAGTCACTGTCATCAAAATCAACGGTATCCCAGCCTGCCGGATAAGCCGCTCCATCGGCAGTCTCGGAACCATACACGTTGCTCATGGAAATCTCATGCACTTTCACTTTAAAAGAATCATCCGCATAAATTGTCTCGCTGCTTCCGTCTGTGTATTCCACGGTCAGTTCAAGTGCCAGTACAAGGCTCTCGCCAAAGGCCTCATATGGATTCGGGTTTGGCGGCATAAATGGTGGAAAATGGAAACTGTAATGATCATTCTGCATCCGAAACCAGCCATTTCCAACCTCTGCTCCGATCACGTTTTCTCCATTTTTCAGATAGTCTGTCACATCAAAAGTCACATACTGGATTCTCTTTTTATAATTAGTCCAACCCGGATCCAGTTCGTGATCTCCCACTTTCTGTCCATTGATATGAAAAACAAACTGTCCCAGTCCGCAGACCGCTGCCTGTGCGCTTTTGATCTCTTTTGTCAGCTGAATTTTCTTTCTTGCATAAAACGGCTTTCCGGTGCCATCTGTAATCCACTGATTTTTCATGTTTTTTATACTCCTGTTGTCTCAATATTATTGTTTTATTTTGTTTGTATATGCTAAGAGGTATCTCTTTTTTAACCACCAAAAGGGCATGTTACATGCCCTCTGGATTTTTATTTGATTTATGATTTTTAGTTGTTGTCTGCACCTTTTGCTACAAGCTCCTGCATCTTTTTCTCCGGATAGAACTGGATGAAAATGATGTACAGTACAGATGCTGCCAGCGGTACTAAAAACCTTACGGAATTGATACCGATCAGTACTGCTTCCGGCTCCTGTCCGATTGCGTTTGCGATGTAACCGGTTGCTGCTAAAACACCTGCGAGGATTGCATTGGAAATAGCGGTTCCACATTTGTAGGAGAAACCTCCGATTGCGGAAATTGTACCATTCAGCTGGTCACCGGTTGTTTTGTATACATAATCTGTCATTCCAAAAACAGTCATCGGACGGAATGCATTTGTCATTGTTGAGAACATGCATGCGATGAATGTCAGGATATATAATGCCGGAATGGATTTTCCACCGACAAAGAAAAGGATCAGATAACATACGCAGGCAATTACCTGTGTAAATGTAACTGCTTTTTTCATGCTTCCTTTTACTTTTCTCAGAAGGATTGGCATCAGAACCATAACACCGATCATACCACTGATGGAAATCACAAGCATGTAAGTTGCGATCAGTCCCGGATTCATCAGGTAGTACATGCAGTAGTAAACGGAAGATGACATGATGATCTGGAACAGGATACATCCAACGCACCAGAATGCGATCATCGGATACATTTCTTTTACTTTCAGCAGTTTGCCTGCACTTTTAAATACGTGCTCTTCGTGAGCCACATCAACAGTATGACGCTCTTTACATTTTGCAAATGCGATCCAGCTTGTGACACACATTAATACAGCACCGATTGCTACCAGAACCATATATCCTTTTGCCGGGTTGTCTCCACCGATCACATTTACAAAGTTTGTTGTGAAAGATGTTACAACAAGGATCATGATAGATGCGATAAATGTTGCCAGAGAAATAACATCGTTTCTCTCCATCTCGTTTTTGGACATGGTCGGAAGGATTGCATAATATGGAATCTCAATGGCAGTTACCAGCATACCATAGCAGATGTAAAGAACTGCTGCGTAAACAATTTTTCCGGTTGTTGTCAGATCCGGTGCTGCAAAAAGCAGAACAGATACGATAGACAATGGTAACGGTATCAGTAACAGGTACGGACGATAGGTACCCCAGCGGGTTTTTGTACGGTCTGCCAGACCGCCCATGATCGGATCATTGATGGCATCCCAGACAGTTGCTGCTGTCATAATGACACCTGCTGCTGCGGCCGGTACTCCAAATACATCTGTCATGAAGATCAGGATGTAAGTACTTACCAGAGCAGTGATAAACTGACGACCGGTGGCCTGTCCTAACGCCCAGCTGATTCGTTCAGACATGGACAATTCTTTTTTCTCATTCATTTCCTCATACCTCTCTTTCGGTTTTTGCTAAACCTGTGTGCTCTTTTCTATGCCATTGATTGTACGTGCTTTTTCGATTTTTTTCGCATCTGTTTATAACCTTTTATCGTCTTTCTGTGTTCATTTTATTCTATTCGTTTTTTATCTTGTTATATTTCTTCCCTGTTTTCTTAAAAATATATTATATTTTTACATTTTTATGTTATACTCTTTTTATCAAAATTCAAATATATATCATTTTTCATTATATTATTACCGAAAGGAGAACCTCTGTGTCCGAATTACCATTTTATCAAATCGAACTGGAAGACGATCTGAGCCGAACCCCGCAGTGTTTTACTTCCTTTAATATGCTTTTTTTACTGCAGGGAACAGCCACTGCACGTACCAACGAACAGCTGATCCATTTGGTTCCACACGATTTTATATTTTTCAATTCCTATGAAATGCATCAGTTTCTGACCCTGTCCCCGGATGCCAAAGTGCTGATCCTGCTTATCTCCGAACGTTACATTCAGGCAGCCGTTCCGGAGTTACTTCCACTGACGCTGCACACACATGCAGTTACCAAAGATACAGAGCCGGAGCGTTATCAGTTTTTCTGCCGGGAATTTGGCAAAATGATCTATCACCACACCGTACATTCCCCGGGCAGCCAGCTTCAGACACTAACCCATATCGGAAACCTGCTTTCCTATGTATTAAACCATCTGGCAAATCCGGCCTTCGGCGCTGCGAACCAGAATCGGGATGACAGGCTGTTTCACGCCCTGACCTACATCAGCGAACATTACACCGAAGACCTGTCACTGCCAGAAGTAGCCGAACAGGTTGGACTTCACCCACAGTATTTTTCCAAATATTTCCGGGAGCACATGGGACTGACACTGACGGAGTATATCAATCAGCTGCGTATCGTCAACTCCCTGCCCCTGGTGATGAGTTCCAGCCAGTCGCTGCTGGATATTGCCCTGGCCTCCGGTTTCAACAGTTATAAAACCTACAATACCGCATTCAAAAAACTGTTTCATCTGACTCCTTATGCCTGGCAGAAGGAGCAAAACGAGATTCGTGCGAACCAGCAGACCATCGACGAGAGTTCCTCCACCTTTTCCTTTTTCCGGGATTACTGGTCCGAGAAACCGGTAAAAACAGAGACAGAAAACTCCGTCGAAGAGAACCGTATCACTCTGGAGCTGAACCCACAAGAAAAAGCAGCTGTCCCGGCCCGGTGTCATCTTCCGGACTTCTGCTACTCCATCGGCCGCGCCGCTGACCTGCTCCGCGGTGATATCCAGCAGCAGATTCGAAATACAGTAGACGAACTTCCCATCCGGCACCTACGCCTGCGCAATGTCTTTTCTGATGACCTGTTTGTCTACTATGAGACCCCGGACAAAATTCCGGTCTACAACTGGCAGTATATTGATATGGTCTATGATTTTCTCATGGAGCTTCATATCAAACCTTATACCGAACTTGGCTTCATGCCCCGTATGCTGGCATCCAAGCAGCAGTTTGCCAACTGGCAGCACCGTCCAAACGTCAGCTTTCCCCGTTCCCTGAAAAACTGGAGCAGACTGGTGGAAAACTTTCTCCAACATCTGATCCAGCGCTATGGAAAACCGGAAGTACTGAGCTGGAAATTCAATATGTGGACTTCCGCCGACCTTGGAATGAAAGGCGGCTACTGGCATGAGTCCATGGAAAACTTTTTCCTGTTTTACCGCGTCACCTACAACGCAGTCAAAAATGTACGGGAAAGTATAAAATTTGGCGGGCCTGATTTTTCCCTGCCAAACGGTCTTAACTGGTATCAGGCATTTTTTGACTATTGCAGGGAATACGAACTGCGCCCGGATTTTCTGACGGTCCACTTGTATGCAGGAGATTTTGACAATACCGACCAGATGCGGCGAAACCGCTATCTGTCAGAAAATACAGAACCGGCTTATCATGGTTTTTCCCGGCTCTACCAGAACTTTTTTGACTTTCTGGAACTGGTAAATCAGGATCCAACGTTCCGACGGTATCCGATCGTGGTATCCGACTGGAACAATACTTACCATCCAAAGGACTATGCCCGTGACACCTGCTTTATGAGTGCGTTTATTGCCTATACCGCCCAGATCCTGCTTGGCACGCAGGTACAAATGCTTGGTTTCCGTTCACTCTGCGATGTAAACGAAGACTTTTTCCCGGAAAACCGTCTTTTCTCCGGCGGCCCCGGACTGATGGACATCCATGGTATGAAAAAAGCTTCTTACTATGCCTTTGCGCAGTTAAATCAGCTGGGACGGCAGATTTTAGACCACGGCGAAAATTATATTCTGGCCAAAGACGATACCCAGTACCAGCTGCTGTTGTTTCACGCTGCCTTTCCACTGGATTATGATGAACATCTGCCGTCGATCCTGTCCTATGAGCAGCGCTATGACTGCTACGGCACTGTACCGGATCTGTCTCTGTGCGTGATCCTGAATCTCCTTTCCGGACATTATCTCATGCGCCGGACAGAAGTCAGCCGCACTTCCGGTTCCGCCTATGATCTGTGGCTGAAAATGGGTTCCCCGCAGTATCACAGCTCGGAAATTGTGGCTTCCATCAAGCAGAAATCCAGTCCGGATGCTTTTTACCAGGAGGCGGTTATCACAGATCACCTGCTTATTGATGTAAAGCTTCCAGCCCACAGTATGATCCTGATCGAGATCATGGCAGATCCGCATACTTTGAAATAATAAAAAAGCAGTCGATCATAAAAACAATGAGAGACTGCTTTTAATTATACATTTTATTGCTTTGTGTGAAGTTTTAACTGATTTTCTATGTCTCGTCCAGCATACATTACTCTAAGAATTGTTACAATCTTTTTGTCAATATCTGGAATATAAAGTACCACATAATTGTCTACCAGTAATATATGAAGTCCACGACTTTTCCATGGTTCTTTTTCATATGTTCGATAGCGCTCTGGCATAGTATCCAAACTTAATATCTGCTCTTCCAGACGATCAAGCTGTCCGCTTGCATTTTCCGGCGCTTGTAATTCAAAAGCAATATATTCAAAGATTTCTCTTAAATCCCTGTCAGCCTGTTCCGATACTTCTACTTCATATATCATAAGCCATAATCCCTGCGAATATCAGAAAAGGCTTTCTTCGCATTTTTCGTCCGTCCAGCCTGCATATCCGCATATCCTTTCTCCAATTCTTCATTGAACTCTGCTTCTGATAATTTACTGATATCAACAGGTCTTGCAGATGGTATTTTTACTTCAAACGGAAGTCCTCTCTGCAAAATAATCTGTTTATAAAACATATTAATAGCACTGGAAGCAGGGATACCAAGTGTAGCTAAAATACTTTCTGCTTTTTCTTTAACATCCGGTTCTATCCTTGCATATAAATTTGCTGATTTTGTAGCCATGTAAAATCTCTCCTTTCGAAAATAATAGTCTCTCGGAATCTCTAAGCCTGTATTTTTGCGGCTTCTGAGATTCCATTTTTATTTTTTCTCCACCTTTTTTCAAAAAAGTCC
>CAVEOS010000002.1:0-103853 GCA_963617435.1 Lachnospiraceae bacterium | reverse complement strand
AGTAAGGATGTGATAGCATGAAAATTGAAAAAATTAATGACCATCAGATTCGCTGCACACTTACCAGCGAAGACTTGGCTTCACGCAATATTAAATTAAGCGAACTGGCTTATGGTTCTGAAAAGGCCAGATCACTGTTTCGCGATATGATGCAGCAGGCTGCTATGGATTTTGGATTTGAAGCAGAGGATATCCCGATCATGGTAGAAGCAGTTCCTCTTTCATCGGAAAAAATTGTCCTGATCATCACAAAGGTGGATTCACCGGATGAACTCGATACCCGTTTTTCCAACTTTACACAGTTTGAAACCGAGGAAGACGACGAGGACGGTCTACTCTCCGATAACGATCACGATGTGAGCGATTTTTCACCAGAGATCGACGAGACGGCCTCTCAGTTTTTGCAGCTTCTCCAGCAGCTCCGCCAGGAGCAGAATAAGGAAAAAGAGGAAGTCTCCAAGACAAAACCTGCCGCTCCATCAATGCCGACAGACATGGTCCGTATCTTTAACTTCCGTAATCTGGACTCCGCCATCAGCGCAGCCCACGCTCTGCACGGATTTTACCAGGGCAAAAATACCCTGTACAAAGATACCCGGGAAAACGCATACCATCTGATCGTACATCAGAGTCAGCACAGCGCTTCCGAATTTAACCGTGTCAACAATATGCTCTGCTCTTATCTGCAGCCGGGCAAATACACGGCAGGGATCCAGGCGTACTTCGAAGAGCATTTCCGCAAGATCATCAATGGAAATGCCCTGCAGCAGTTAAGCGAGATTGCTTAAACGAATCACTGAATGGTTACAAAAATGAAAACGGACAGGAAATTTCAATCGCTTCTCCTGCCCGACAAAAAAAGAGCTGATCTGCCAAGATGGTATAAATCAACTCTTTTTTATTTGCATTATATCTAAACCTTTGCCTTATGCTACAACATCATTGAGGCGGTCTACTAATTCCTGCGGCTCAATGCCATGCACCATAGCCGCCTGCTCAATTGTCTCCATCTGAGATGACGGGCATCCAAGGCAATGCATACCAATGCCAAATAATACTTCAGCAATGCTGTCGATATGTTCCTGATCACGTAATAATTCACCGATCATGGTGTCTTTGGTAATCTGTGCCATTTTATTGTACCTCCTTATTTTTTACTAAGCGTAGTATAATACGTTTTCTTCAAATATGCAATCTTTTTCCACTCTGCTTCCACAGAATTCCCTGTGTTTCTCCTGTTCCTGCAAAAAACAGAACCTCCTTCTTCCATCCAAAATTGCATCATCCGCCAATCTGCGACATCTTGCGAGTATCCGCATCTACATGGTCACCGAAATGATGTTCCTTCGGTTTGCGCGCGATGGCCTGTCCAATCGTCTGCGCCAGTTCTTCATCTGTGCATCCATTTCGGATCAAGCTCCGCAGATCCACGCCTTCTCCGGAATACAGACAAAGTTTTAAGAATCCTTCTGAGGTCAGCCGAATCCGGTTACATCCGCTGCAGAACTTCTCATGCACAGCACCGATCATTCCAATCTCACCGGCAAATCCCGGTGCGCTGTAATACACCGCCGGCCCGTTTCCAAGCTTTTTATCCATGAGATATGCTCCCGGATAACGTGCAAAAAATTCTTTCCGGATTTCCTCTGCCGGATACGACTTATAGATTTCTCCATAACCGATTGGCATCATTTCGATAAATCGGACGGCCACGTTTTTCTGTCTCGCCCACTCAAAAAATGCCGGAAGCTCCTCGATATTTTCTCCCTGCACAGGAACACAATTGATCTTCAATGGGATTCCGCTCTCATAAGCTGCCTGAATTCCTTCCATCACCTGGTCAAACACGTCCTTACCGGTAACCTCCTGATAGCGCGCCCTCTGCAGTGTGTCCAGACTGACATTGATGGCATCCAGTCCTGCTTTCTGTAACGCCGGAAGCTGTTCCTTTAACAACACGCCGTTTGTAGTCAAAGTGACCATATCAATTCCGTCAATTTCATGGATCTCCTGAATCAGATCCGCGTAGCCACGGCGCACCAGCGGCTCCCCGCCGGTCACTTTTACCTTGCTGATGCCAAGGTCTGCCAGCACCTTTACAATCCGTACAATTTCCTCATAACGTAATATCCGCTCATGTGGCACAAAAGGAACATCCTCCGGCATACAGTATTTGCATCGCAGATTACAGCGATCCGTAATCGATATTCTGACATAATCTATCTGTCTGTTAAAATGATCGATGATCATAGTATGCTTCCTTTCCTTTGTTTTAAACAAGAATGTCTACCACCATTCCTGCCGCATTTTTATAAACGGATGGATTTGCGCTTTCCTTTCCGCAGTAGATCCGGAACGGAGTTGTACCCTTGATCGGTACAAAATTCAGCTTTTCATCCGCCCATCTGCTGGTATCACCTTTTTCCAGCTGATCCTTGGAACGCTGATCATGCTCATAAGCCAGCATAAAACGATAAGCCGAAAGTTCATCCGCCTCCAGCGCAATTTTTTCCTTATAATTATCATTGGTAAAAATCTGGAACGTCACCGAACCGTTTTCCAGTTCTTCCCGGGATGGGATCTCCGGCAGATATTCCAGCAACGTCAGCAGCAGCCAGCCATGTCCTGTCACTTTCCGCAGTCCGCCCTGACCTCCGTTCATATTGTGATTATAATAGCAGTATTCTTCCTCCGTCGCAACATCTCCATACAGCGCCTGCAGTTCTTCCAGAGAATAATGATAAGTCGCCAGTTCCTGTCCCAGACGGGTGATGCGAATATAAAACTCGCTGTCTGCTTCCTTCGTCTGCGGAACTTTTATCTCCTTTTCAGAAATGACCGGCTTTTCTGCTCCAGCCAACACACCGGCAAAATCTGTGATCACATTCTGTCCGTCATAATATCCGATCTGCTTGTATGCCTCATCCACCAGAAACAGCCAGATGGTATCTGTCACGGTTCCCACGACAACGCCTTCGCGGTTCACCACCTGAAGCTTTTCCAAGTATTCCGGCGCACATTCTGCCTGCTCCTTCCAGAAGTCCATCGGAAGCTGAATGGCCGGTACTTTACGGGTACTTCCATCCGCAAACTCTAATTCCATCCAGTACATGGTGCCCGCCTGTACGCTGTTCAGTTCAAAAAAGCGGCTTAAGGAAAAATACCGGTTGCAGCGCAGTCCTTCGCCGCGCACCCAAAAGCCACGTTCCGCGCTTCCTGCCACCAGCATTCGGATTCCTTTGGCAAAATAGTCCTTATTTTTGTCCTCTAATCCCTGTTGTCCAAACATAATCGTGGGATGCGGATAAAATTTAACTGCTTCACCATTTTTTGCAAAAGAAACAAAAGCTTCACGCGGCTCCTTTCCAACAGTCCTGTCACTCATGAGTTCCGGGAAATAATACCGTTTTGACTCAAGTTCCGTCACGACAGACTCGAATCCATCCACGCTTCCCAGTCGGATTTCTTCAGCTTCTGAAACTTCTGCCTCATCCAGATACCGTTTCAGCGGAAAACCATATCCCTCCTCGATATCCTTACTCTCGGCATCTTCATGATTGTCATATACCGAAAAAAGACAATGGTCTGTTTTCTCCTGATTTTCCAGATCTTCACAGGTATGCAAAATATTTTTACCTGCGCTGCTGCCACTGATAAACAATCCTGCCTGTTCCCTTCCAGGCAGAACCGTGACCTTTTCGATTTTCATATTATACTATCCCTTCCTAATTTGACTCCCATGTATATCTTTGATAATGCTATTTTCTTCCTCCAACCATTCCCATTTTGCTTTGAATCTCTCTATCGTTTTTAATCCGCACTCCTTTTTCTATGCCTTTCATGTTATTTTTTTGAGTTATCCCGGCTTTTCTTTGAAGCAACATCCGTTCGGTATTCAAACTTTCTTTCTGTCGATTCATATTTATCAACATCTTTTTTGCTTCTTCAGATTCTTTTTCCAGTACAGAAATTTCTTCAATTAATTTCTCCTGTTTTTCATAACCCTTGCAATTTTCCAGTGTTTTATTTAGAAGTTCTTCTATTTCTTTAGTCAGATTATAACGTTTCTTTCCTGTTGACCATGGTAACATTTTCATCATGCTTTTCTTTTTTGCATGTTTTTTATAATCGCTAATCCACTTCGTTGTCCTTGTAATAATCTCAGTGATCTTTTCAGTGGTTGGCAACTCTTCCAGCGTCCTCAACGGCTGCAATGCGACAATCAGGTCATCAAATTCCTTTGAGTATTTTTTTGATAATGTCTGAAACAATTCCGAACTCTTCATTTTCAAACGTTCTGAATCAAATCGTACCAACTTCCGGTAAGCGTCCAGGTTAAGGTTTTCATCTACAGTGTAATTACAGGTAACCTCTTTCTTCTTCTGCTCATATTGTCCTGAAATATTATCAACGATCGGAGACAACTTATTCATACATTCCTGAATTTCTTTATAATCCTTGGTAAGATTCTTTATTATGCGCTTCATCTGGGTTACTTTTTTTTCGTCAACTTCTATATCCACCCATTCTTTTTTCCTCTCCTTCCTTTTTTTCTGCAATTCTTTTTTCACTTCTTCATATATCGGTTCTTTTTCTCTTGACCTATAATTAATATATCCCTGCAAATTCTGAATAACCTGTTTCAATTTCTCATTATCAAAATCCTGTCCATTCAATTCTTCTAGCAAAGCAACCGTATTTCCAAATAGTGGCCGATTCTCTATTTCATCGTTCAGATTTAAATTCCCCGATGGCTCATTATCTTCATTTATAATGAACTTCTTGTCTCGTATTTCGTTTTCTCTGACTTCATCTTCATACAACTTGTTGTTTTCACGTTCGTTCATAGTTCTCTCCTTTTGGCATGCTTTAATTTTTTTCCGCACACTTTTATGTCTCCAGACCCAGCACAAAGACTGCATTCCAGTATATTTTACGCACAATCCATTTCTTCCTGATTCGTCCGGAATACCCATTTCTTACATCTGGAATTATAACACACCATGTGAGACAAAAGTAAGACAAATCTCTTCTATATTACTGCAAGCTAAATGCTTTTCCCTTTGGTCGAATCGTAAATTCCATCTCTTTTCCGGTTATCGGATGCGTAAATGCAATCCGGCAGGAACACAATGCCACCGGGCAGTACGTATCCGTTGCCATTCCATACTTCGTATCCCCATAAAGCGGATAGCCCGCATGGGCAAACTGCACCCGGATCTGATGATGGCGTCCGGTATGAAGCCACACATGCACCAGTGCCGCATTTCCTTCATCCCGCACTTCCACAACTTCATAGCTCAGTTTTGCCACTTTCGCCTTCGGCGTTCCCTTTGCCACAACTGCGGATGTATTTGTCTTGCCATCCCGCAGCAGCCAGTCGCGCAACTCGCCTTTTTGCGGCTGCGGTACACCGGTTGTCACAGCCAGATACTCCTTTTCCATGCTGCGGCTGCTGACCTGCGCCGACAGCTTTGCCGCTGCCTTTTTCGTCTTTGCAAATACCATCACGCCTTCCACCGGCTGATCCAGGCGGTGGATCAGGCCAATGTATGGCTCTTCTTTCTTTTTCGCGCGGTAATTTTTCAGCAGGCTTACCATATCCGCCTGATCGGCCCGGGCCGTCTGCACCGCCACTCCGGCTTCCTTGCGGCATACGATCACCGCCTCGTCCTCATATATAATTTCCGGCTGTTTTGCTCTCATCTTACACGAATCTCCATCTTTTTCTTCCACAAATAAGGCAGGCATGATCTACATATATTCTGTAAATCTGCCCGCCTTTATCATACGCACTTATACATGTATCCTGTTGCTTACAATTTGAAGCGGTATCCTCCCCCCCAGCTCAGACAGCTTGGCTGGCTGTCGCGCGTATGCGCATCTACAGACAATCTGGGGAACACAATTATAATTTAAACCGGTATCCTACTCCCCAGATTGTCTCTATGTATTGCGGTTTTGCGGTATTGAACTCAATTTTTTCACGGATCTTTTTGATATGAACCGTTACGGTTGCGATATCACCGATGGACTCCATATCCCAGATTCTGGAAAACAGCTCATCTTTGGTAAATACATGGTTCGGATTCTCTGCAAGGAACGTCAGCAGATCAAATTCCTTTGTCGTAAACTGCTTTTCTTCGTCGTTTACCCATACACGGCGGGCTGTTTTGTCAATGCGGATACCACGAATCTCAATAATATCATTTTTCTGTGCGGTGCTGCCGATCAGACGCTCATAACGGGCCAGATGCGCTTTTACGCGGGCCACCAGCTCACTCGGAGAAAACGGTTTTGTGATATAGTCATCAGCGCCCAGTCCGAGTCCACGGATTTTGTCGATATCGTCTTTTTTTGCAGAAACCATCAGAACCGGTGTGTTTTTCTTTTCACGGATCTTTTTACAGATTTCAAAACCATCCGTGCCCGGCAGCATCAGATCCAGGATAAACATATCAAAATCCTCGTTTAATGCACGCTCCAGTCCGCTGGTTCCGTCATTTTCTATCTCCACATCAAATCCACTCAGCTCCAGATAATCTTTCTCCAGATCTGCAATTGCTTCTTCGTCTTCTACGATTAAAATCTTACTCATTTGGTACCTCCTGATATTTTCGAATGACAAAGTACATGGTCGTACCCGTCCTTTCTTTACTTGTCGCCCAGATCTTGCCACCGTGATCTTCAATAATCTTCTTTACGATGGACAGACCGATGCCGCTTCCTCCGGTAGAAGAATTTCTCGAAGAATCCGTGCGGTAAAACCGGTCAAAAATATACGGCAGATCCAGGGCGGCTATTCCTTTTCCATTGTCCTCGATCTCAACCTGGATGAAATCACCAACGTCCTTGATCCGGACATTGATCTGCCCCTTCTTTTTGTCCATGTATTTGATGGCATTTGTCATAATATTATTGACAACACGCATCAGCTGCTCCGGATCCGCAATGATCACGATATTTTCATCCGCATAGTTGAAATAGGTCAGACCGATTCCCTTTGTCTCCAGATCCAGACCAATTTCCTCAATACAGTCATCAAAGTAATCTGCCACATTGATCTTCTTGAAGTTATACGGAATGCGGTTCGTGTCAATCTTGGAATACAATGTCAGCTCGTTCAACAGACGATCCATCTCATTTGCTTTATTATAAATGGTCCGGATGTAACGTTCCTGTTTCTCCGGGGTATCGGCAACGCCGTCTAAAATACCTTCGGAATAACCTTTAACCGCTGTGATTGGGGTCTTCAGGTCATGTGCGATATTACTGATCAGGGCACGGTTTTCCTTCTCTGCCACCATTTTTTCCTCAGTGGACTCCTTCAGACGTTTCCGCATCTCCTCAAAGTTCCGGCACAGATCCCCCATTTCATCCTGCTCATCATAATCAATGGTAAAATCCAGATTTCCGTCTTTGATATTTTTCGTGGCAATCTGAAGCTTTTTGATCGGCACCATAGTTCCACGGTAAATCCAGATGGTCATCACTCCGGCCGTCAGCGCAAGGATCAGCAGCACAGACACGGTAATATCAACCATCAACCGCTTGATCTCCGGCTGAATGCTCTCCGAGGAAGTAATAATGTAAATGCTGCATTCATCGTCATTACTACCCTCGAAATCAATCTGTTTCAGCAGGGACTGAGCACCATTATCCATATAATATGCCGCTCCTGTACTGCTATTTCCCTCACCATAAGCCGGAAGCTGTTTCTCCCACTCTTCATCACTGATAACAGAATCACCATTATAACCATTGTATTCCATAATTCCATTTTTACAGAAAATCAGGTACGAAGACTTTTCCTGCAGTTTCTTATTTATCGATGTCAAATAAGCTTCCGATTCCAGCTTTTCTGGATCAGATTGCGCTTTCTGACAAATTTCATCATATTCTGTCTTGGTATATCTGCTCATCAACTGCAGGGAATTCGACAATACCCCCTGCGTATCCGATGCCTCCAGACCATAATTTTTCTGAATAGTCTTTGTCTGAATATGATAAAGCCCAAAAATGGCCGCTCCCGCCAATGCCACAGGCAATATAATGATAATACAAAATGCGACAATCAAACGTGTCTTTAGTTTCATAGGTATCTCCTGATTATTTTATATCATTCGCAACACATCATTTAACGAATGCTGGTATGTTACAGTCATATTCCAAATTTTTTCACACTTTCAGAATACAACTGCTCACTATTACTCCGTATTATAACACGTCTGCTACTCAATTTACATTCTGCATTCGTTAAAGTTTTATAAATTACAAACAAAAAGCATATCACCTTTTGACTTCTTAAGCCCCAAAATTAAGTATCGCCGGATATTTTCCATAACTATCTATGGAAATGCCAGTATAACAAGTATAACAATACCAATTCATCATAGGCTCACCGTAGCAGCGGTCTAAGAAAATGTTGTTTAAATCAGCGTTTCCCTAAGTAATTACCAATGGCGTACAAAAGAAGAACGCCAAATACTTACCATCATTTTTCTATGGTAAAATTCGACGTTCTTCTTTCAGACTGAACTCACCTTTCCAATTGATCAGCCCAGGTACCCGTCCTGTTTTTATTCACCTGTTAATGAGACATCTTTCAGACTGTCGATATAAGTCTGGATGCTCTCTTCCAGTTCTATCTTTGGTGAATCATTGATCCTCCAGGCGAGTGTGGTTGCCTGTTTTTCTTTTTGGGTGAGAAACTCCGGAACTCCCTGTATCAGTTCCAGCACTTCCTGTGCCAGTTGTATGTCACCGGCTTCGATGGCTCCCTGCAGACAATAGCTGAGTTCGAATACTGCCTGATCGTAGCAGGTGCTTTCATAACCGGCTCTCTCTAATGCTTTTTCCACGGATTCTTTTGCGCCTTCATAGTCACCGGAGGAGATCTGGACAGCTGCCTTACACTCATAGGCGGAAGAGAGCATTCCATTTTTCTCAATGATCCTGTCGGCTGCCTCTCCGTCAGTATTCTCCGTCATCAGCTCTTCCCAGGCGTATGTGTTGCCCGGATACATTGTGACAGCCAGCTGCTGATTGTTAAAATACGAACTTCCGAGCGCAATCGCAAAGTAACCGCCTAAAATGACGCCTGCTGCCGCGCATCCGTAGCTTTCTGTTTTTTTCAGGTAACATTTCTTTTCCACGGTTGTGTCCATGCACATCAGCATGATGCAGAACATGAGACCGTATTGCAGGTCAAAATCGAACAATATATGAAGGAACAAAAATACAAGGATCAGGCGGTTTTTCCCGGTATTCTTTTTGCTGAAAATACCGGAAACAAACATCCAGAGAATGCCTGCCATCGCCAGCCATCCTCCATCCAGTCCGAATTGAAGAATATCATTGTGTACAAATTTTGTCGTATAATTTCCTGTCTGGAACTGCGGCTGAAGGAAATAATATCCATTGTAGCCGACTCCTGCCGGATGTCTTACCAATTGAAGCAATGCATCCCGCCAATAGAGGATTCGTCCGTTCAATGTGCTTGAAGATAACGTTAGTTTCCAGAGTCTCGACAGATCATTCTCTGCCAGAAACGCTGAAACGCCGACAACTCCGGCTACACATAATACAATGACAACCATCCATTTCCACTGGATCTGTTTTCTCTTTCTAATCAGAAGGATCAGAAGCACCGGCACTGACAATACAAAAACGCTCCTGCTTCCGCACCACATAATTCCTGCAGCAAAAATCCCTGCTTCCACATATGTGATCCATTTCTTTGCTGTACGCTTCTGATAAAACAGATTGATCAGCGCAATCAGCAAAAGCATCGCATATGTATTAGAATACTGCAGGACGCCGCCAAGACGTCCCGCATGAAACAGATATGATCTTACACCAGGAATAAAATAACAGCAAACTGCTGCGACCGTCACAATTGCCGTCACATCGGTCAGTCCTGACCAGAACCGGCTTTTTGTCTCTTCCCTGAAATTACACCACAATATCCAGAACAGGAAAAAGATCAGAATCCGAAGAAGCCCGAGCCATCCTATCCCTTTATCCCGGGCTGCAAATGTGCTGACTACAAAGCCTGCCGTCACTGCCAGAAGTGCGATTGTTGTATGATTTTTTGGAATCCAAAGCTTATGCCCTGTTCCGGCGATCATGAATAATCCGATTCCAAAACATACTCCGTAAACCGCAACTGTAAAATCATAAAAGCCGCCCCAAAGGCATACCATCATGACAGATAATATCAAACTGCTATACTTTTTCATTTCTCATCTCTGTACTACTTCAAATAAAACGCTCACAGGATCTGTCAGGCATCTCCCGTGAAGCGTTTTACTTTTTTGTACTCTATCCGACTTTATTTTACTTTACCATTCACAACTTGGTAAGTTTTTCCACTCACTTTCACTTTCCCATTATATGAAAAATCAACTTTTCCGTTCTTTACATACCATGTTCCGTTCGCATTGGCTGCGATTCCTGTATAGCTGAAATCAACTTTTCCATTTGCGATCTTCCACCAGCCGTTTTCATTATTTGCAATGCCGTTGTAACCAAAGTCAACTTTTCCGTTTGTGATTTTCCACCAGCCGTTCTGATTATTGGCTACTGTATTTGCTGTGAAATCTACCTGACCATTGCGTACATACCACCAGCCGTTTTCATTGTTTGCAATACCTGTATAGGTGAAATCAACTTTTCCGTTTGTAATTTTCCACCAGCCGTTCTGATTATTGGCTACTGTATTTGCTGTAAAGTCTACCTGACCATTGCGCACATACCACCAGCCGTTCTGGTTATTTGCTACACCTGTATAGTTGAAATCAACTTTTCCATTTGTGATCTTCCACCAGCCATGCTCATTATTAGCTACTGTATTTGCCGTAAAATCTACCTGGCCATTGCGCACATACCACCAGCCATGCGCATTCTGTGCCACTGTGGTTACATCTGTTGCAACTACGCCATTTCTGTAATAATACCAGTTTCCATCTTCAGTACTGTCAGCCAGGCCATTTTCCTTGCCTGCTGCAGCAGTATTCAGATTATCAATCACTTTGGTAGCAACATTTCCCTTAACAGTCCATACGCTTCCATCTGCGCAGACTGCTGTCGCAATGCCCATGCCGTGTCTACCACTTACATTGATCACATGTTCAAGAACAACGTTCTTTCCGGATTCATCATATTCATAATATCCTGTTATCTCACCGGTTTTAACGTTCTTTTCCCAATAAAGTTCGCCATAGGATCCATATGGCATTACTTCTGTTGGAACATATGTCGGCACATCATCAACATAACGTCTTTCCATATATGTGCCATCTGTTTTCACCACATAACTTCCATAGGAATTTTCTACAAATTTTTCGACATCAGTCGCCAGTTTAAATATGCCGGTGTCATCATTATAATCTTCTATATCACTTACATATGACTGCTGATACAGTTCACCAGCCTCTGTAATATATAGAATTCTCGGATAAAAAGAACCGAAATCGTAGACTTCTTTTACTTTTATCTGGCCAAGAGATACTTTTCCGGAATGTCCTGCATAGCAATTTCCCTGCTCATCGTAGTAGAAGTAGGAAGCTCCATAATCCCACTCATCCTGTGTTCCGTCATAAGCATAAACACTTCCATCTGTTTTTTTATAATTGTAACTGGAAATCTCTGCTACACCGTCAGCAATCTTTTCAAATGCATTTACGGTTTCATTCTTTCTGACTTCTTTTCTGCTCCACAACGTTCCATCGTTTTTCAAGACATATACATTATATCCATTATCTTCTTTCCATGTTTTAACATCTGTCAGAGGCTCTGTTGCATATGTATTAAATACATCTTTCAGAACTCCTTTGTCATCCAGCGCATAATGACCGGTATAAGATACGACATTTTCTGCTACATTCTGGTCATTTACATACAATACATTATCATTTGTCAGATATCTGACTATAATATCACTTGCACCGCTACTGTACACAGCTGCAGCGGCATACTCTTTTACATTTTTCTTTTGCAGTTTTACTGACGGATAGGTCTGCCACAGATCTCCATTACTGTTTAACACAGCACCTGCATCGCCATCATCTTGCAGAATGTCTTTGACACTTACCGTCGCAGTCTGTCCTGCTGTACTTCCATACACTTCTGCTTTACCTTCTGTCTCAGTCTTGACTGCTGAAGTGTCCTGTGCACCTGCATCCTGTACTGTAGCCGCCGAAGCGAACACACCCTGGCCAAATACCATTGAACCGGCCAGCAACAATGCCATTAATTTTTTTCTCATCTCGTTCCTCCCTTTCAATCCGACACCTGTAAAATATGACACAGAATTCCTGACTGATTACGCTGTCCCCGGATCACGCACCGGTTCTTCCACATATTCAGCCTGAATACGAAATTTCTGCGCATCTTCACTGTGCAGTTGTTTTAGCGCATCAACGCTTAAAACAATTGTAATTGATTTTGTATAATTATGCAAGAATTATTCCGTGAATTCACGATTTTATATGAATTATTCCGTGAATTCACGATTTTATCTCACAGAAAGAAGTTTCCTGTAAAACAAAAAAAGCCAGATATTTACCATTCCTGCTAAATATCTGACAATTTTTATATTTTATGTAACTGTATTCCCTCTATAGAATAGTTTCCGGGAATTACAGATATTTTTTTAATACGTCAACTTTATCAGTTGCTTCCCAAGGAAGATCTACATCTGTACGTCCGAAGTGTCCGTAAGCAGCTGTTGCTTTGTAGATCGGTCTTCTTAAGTCAAGCATTTTGATGATTCCAGCCGGACGAAGGTCGAAGTTCTCACGAACGATCTCAACCAGTTTCTCATCAGAAAGTTTGCCTGTTCCGAATGTATCTACCATTACGGATGTCGGCTGTGCTACACCGATTGCGTAAGAAAGCTGGATCTCGCATTTATCAGCCAGACCTGCTGCAACGATGTTCTTTGCAACGTAACGTGCTGCATAAGCTGCAGAACGATCTACTTTTGTGCAGTCTTTTCCGGAGAAAGCTCCGCCGCCGTGACGAGCCATTCCACCGTAAGTATCAACGATGATCTTACGTCCTGTCAGACCAGCATCACCGTGAGGTCCACCAATTACGAAACGTCCTGTCGGGTTGATGAAGAATTTTGTCTCATCATCGATCAGCTCTGCCGGAAGGATCGGATCAAATATGTATTTTTTGATATCCTCATGAATCTGCTCCTGAGTAACATCATCATCATGCTGTGTAGAAAGAACTACAGCCTCTAATCTCTTAGGTGCGCCGTTCTCATCGTACTCTACGGAAACCTGAGTTTTTCCGTCTGGTCTTAAGTAGCTTAATGTGCCGTCTTTACGAACTTTTGTAAGCTGAAGAGCCATTTTGTGAGCAAGGGAGATTGGGTACGGCATTAATTCCGGTGTCTCGTTTGTAGCGTAACCGAACATCATACCCTGATCACCAGCACCTGTATCAAGATCATCTGTCAGCTCACCCTCTTTTGCCTCAAGTGCTTTATCAACACCCATAGCGATATCAGCAGACTGCTGATCAAGAGCAACCATAACTGCACATGTATTTCCATCGAAACCTGTCTTTGCGTCATTGTAACCGATCTCGTTTACAGTCTGACGAACGATAGACGGGATATCAAGCTGTGCTTTTGTAGTGATCTCACCTGTTACTAATACGAAACCTGTACAAGCAGCTGTCTCGCATGCAACACGGCTCATCGGATCCTGTGCCATGCAGGCATCCAGAATTGCATCAGATACGGCATCGCAGACTTTATCCGGATGTCCCTCTGTAACTGACTCAGAAGTAAATAATAATTTTTCCATAATTATCCTCCGTTCTTTTCTCTCATTCTAATCTAATTTGAAACATGTGAACTCCCACAGTTCACGGTTATTGCAGTCATACTTTATGTATCATACATTCCAAGATAGGAAAAGTCAACCAACAAATTTCCCCGAAAATGTTGCACAAATAACAAAATAACAAGAAAATGTGCTATCATACCCTCTCACGAACAAAGTTATCAATAGCACATTTTTCTTGTCTGCGCCGAGCACGATTGCGAAGCAATAATTTCTTCTCGTGCGAGTGTGCATCGTTGCATGATTTTTATGTTTCCCATGAAATTCCCTAAAATTTCATGGGAAGCATAAAAAATGCGAGCAGTTTTTCATTCCTGCCCGCTTCCTGTTAAAAATTTATCGATAGCTTTTCTGAACCTTACAGTTTCAGTCTGAACTGCTGGATTTCCTTCTCGGAACTTACCTTCTGCATCATTCCGCCGATACCTCTGAATTTTTCATCAAAGGCTTCATATCCACGCTCGATGTAGTAGATGTCATCTACGATAGTGATGCCATCTGCTGCCAGTCCGGCGATGACCAGTGCCGCACCAGCACGAAGATCCGGTGCGCTGACTCTCGCGCCGGTATAACGCTCTACACCGTTGATGATGGCAATATTGCCCTCAACTTTAATGTTCGCCCCCATCTTCTCCAGCTCATCTACATATTTGAAACGATTCTCAAAGATACTCTCTGTAATGGTACTTGTTCCTTCTGCAAGTGCAAGGACAACGCCCATCTGCGGCTGCATGTCTGTTGGGAATCCCGGATACGGTAATGTAGTCACCTGTGTATGACGTAACGGTTTGTTCGCAATGACACGAACTGCATCGTCAAACTCCTGGATCTCACATCCGACCTCGATCAGCTTTGCGCTGGTAGCTTCCAGATGCTTCGGAATCACATTCTTTACCGTAACGTCACCGTGTGTCGCTGCTGCTGCAAACATAAATGTACCTGCCTCGATCTGATCCGGAATAATGGAATACTCCGTCTTGTGCAGTTTTTCCACACCGGAAATACGGATCACGTCCGTTCCGGCGCCACGGATATTTGCTCCCATACGGTTCAGGAAATTTGCCACATCAACGACATGCGGCTCCTTCGCTGCATTCTCAATAATGGTCTTGCCCTCCGCCATTGCTGCAGCCATCATGATATTGATGGTGGCTCCTACGGAAACTTTATCCATATAAATATGTGTACCACAAAGACGCTCTGCCTTTGCAGCTACCAGACCATGGTGAATGTCGATCTCTGCGCCCATGGCACGGAAACCTTTCAGATGCAGGTCGATCGGTCTGCTTCCGATGGCACAGCCGCCCGGTAACGCAACCTCTGCATCTTTGTATTTTCCAAGTAAAGCACCCAGCAGATAGTAGGATGCACGTATTTTTCTGATGTACTCATTATCCACACTTGTTTCGTGAATGGTTGAGCCATTGATCTTGACCGTGTGAACGTCTAAACGCTCAACTGTTGCACCAATGTTCTCAATCGCCTGAAGCATAACATTGATATCACGGACATTTGGTAAATTATCTATCGTAACGGTCTCATCCGTCATAACTGCCGCAGCAAGAATTGCCAGCGCTGCATTTTTTGCGCCGCCGATTTCCACTTCACCGACTAACGGACTCCCACCTTTTATTACATATTGATCCATCTCGCACCTCTATGTTCCTAAATTTAAACATGCTATTATAACTATATCTCAAAAAATTTGTCAAGAATATTTTTCAACTTAACAGTTCACTCATCACATATATTCAGGTGATGATCATGCTTGCATGAGGAATTACCTGGATATATAGTGATGAAGGGAGCGCCTTTTTATGAGCAAAAACAGTAGCCGACGCCTTCTTGAAACAAGTTCAAGAATTATCACTCGCAAACGAGCTCTTTTGCGAATGGCACGTGTGAACTGTAACAAAGTTTTCTCTATTATAGCATACATACTTCTTATAGAAAAGAAACTTTGCTTTATATTATTCAGATTTTGCCTTTTCGGTTCCATTATAAGCTTCCAGCGCCTTCAGAATTGTCTTCAAGGACTGATCAACAGTCAATTTATACTGATCAACAGTCACATCCGCATATTTTTCATACAGAACCGTGCGCTCTTTATATAAGTCTGCCAGCGTCTGTCCCGGTTTCAGCACAACCCCCCGGCCTTTCAGGTTCCGCAGGCGGCGCTCCAGCGGTCTTAAGTTCTGCTTCAGATATACAACAGTTCCGATGGAACGCAGATGTTCCATTGCTTCTTTTCCATATACAACGCTTCCACCGGTGGCAATGACACTGCGGTGGGTATCGATCTGGCTGTTTACACGGTTCTCTACTTCGATAAAACCGTCTGTGCCTCTCTCATCAATGATCTCATGCAGTAATTTTCCCTCTGCTTTCTGAATCAGAAGGTCTGCATCTATAAATTCGTATCCTAATACTTTTGCCAAAACTACGCCGACGGTGCTTTTTCCAACACCAGGCATTCCTATCAACACTACGTTCTCTTTTTTCATCTCTCAACTAACCCTATAACCTGTATTTTTTCGGGAAACAAAGCGGACCTCATCGTCCGCTTTTCCCTTTTTCTCTCATTCAAAATTCAAGAATGCCTCGGTATTCTTGCCGCGAGATGTGCGTCATGAACACATGACATATTCCTCTGCGCATCTCTGCAATCCTGCCGGAGGCTATATCAGATGGGATTCATCTCTCATCTGATATTTTTATTCTTCTGCTGCACTGCTGTCGCTGTTGTCTGAAGTGGACGCTGCTGTAAATAAGTTATCAAATTTTACTTTCGCCCACTCTTTATCATCTACGTTGATGGTAACAGCATCCTTGTAACCAGCTGTCACGGTCTGATAAACCTCATCCTGACGATCACTGATAATGCTTTCTTTCTTTTTCGCTGTGGCATCTGCATCATACTCACTGTCCAGACGAATGATGTAGTAGCAGTCTGTGCCTTCGATCAGTCCGGACACATCGCCGGCTTTCATCTCATTTGCTGCGGAGATAACTGCATCGCAGAAACCGCCGTCGGATTCGCTCTCTTCATCACTTCCGTAAGAATAAGTCTGAACCGTATAACCGTATTCCTCTGCCGCACCATCAAAATCTGTCTTTGCTTTCTCAGCCGCATCGGTTGCGTCTTTCTTTACAACGGTAACCTGATCCTCTGTATAAGTCTGCTCATTGCCACTGTCATCAGTATAAGTAGTCAAACTGATTTTTACATAACTGAACGTTTTCTGTGCTGCCTCTTCATCGGATACATTTGTATCTGCAGTTGCGCGGATCGCCTTGCTCATTTTATTCTCTACTGTCTTCAGATACAGATAACGCTCCACATATTCCTCGGTAGCACCAACTTCTTTGATCGCTGCCTTTGAATTATCAGACATGAACTGCTCGGCAGCTGCCTTGATCGCTGCCTGCTCATCATCGGTAATCTCCACACCGTAATCTGCCATATGCTGTTCTAACAGACACTGTGTCTCGATCTCTTCCAGCACATTTTCCTTTACGGATTCCTGCATATTTTTACCATCCTGTGCATAGGAATCGTTGGTCCAGTAGTCCTCACCATAATATGCCGCAAAAAAATTATCATAATTTGCCTGCTGAATGCGTGCTGCAAAGTTTGCATATCCCATGCTCACCTCGATCGGATCTGCGGAATCACTTTCCATGGTGATCACATTCGCACTTTTTTTGATTCCACATCCGCCCAGTGTCATGGAACCGATCATCGCACTCATTAAAATAATTGCTGCAATTTTTTTAAACTTCATGGTT
This sequence comes from Lachnospiraceae bacterium, assembly GCA_963617435.1. GTDB lineage: Bacteria > Bacillota > Clostridia > Lachnospirales > Lachnospiraceae > Eubacterium_I. Next base: position 86,202 of record CAVEOS010000002.1, on the reverse strand, counting down.
GCCTCCATCTATCATCATCCGTGTATACAAAAAGGTAAAATCCACGGACTGTAACATTCTTTTTCCATTTGTCAAGTATACCTTAGTTTTACAGGCACTGCAAGTCCGTTTTACACCGGAAAGCTATGAATTTCGCTTATTTCTCAGCTTTCTAACAGCATCTCCCTGCAATCATCCAGCACGGTCCGGATCACTGTCAGTGTATCCGGACTGTTTTTCTGCTTCCGATAATACAGACACGGTTCTTTTTTGTCCGGTATAAACGACAGGAGTGGTTTATTTTTATCCAAAAGTAACGGAAGATTTGCCACGTTCAATTTTGCCCGTTCAAACATACGGAAAGTAATACCCGCCGCATCTTCCTTGATCTCCACCAGGTAAACCCGATGCGCATCCGCCTTGATCTGTGCCACCGTCAGAAGGTTCTGTACCGGACGGGACGGCTCGCCAAAACGGTCGATCAGCTCATCCAGCATCTCATCCTTCTCTTCCTCATTTTCGATGGCAGCGATACGTTTATAAATATCCAGCTTCTGGTATTCATTGGCAATGTAGCTGTTTGGAATGTAGGCATCCAGTTCAATGTCGATGGATGTCTCGAAGGACTCTTCCACCACTTCCCCTTTCGCGCTTTTTACCGCTTCGTTCAGCATTTTGCAGTACAGATCATAACCAACGGCCTCCATGTGTCCGTGCTGCTGCTCACCCAGCAGGTTTCCGGCGCCACGGATCTCCAGGTCTTTCATGGCGATCTTGAAACCGCTTCCCAGATCCGAAAATTCCCGAATCGCGGACAAACGTTTTTCCGCCACTTCCTTCAGCATCTTGTTTCTGCGGTACATCAAAAATGCATACGCGGTCCGGTTGGAGCGGCCAATACGTCCACGCAGCTGATACAGCTGGGAAAGTCCCAGATTATCCGCATCGTGAATGATCATTGTATTGACATTTCCGATATCCAAACCAGTCTCAATGATGGTTGTGGAGACAAGCACGTCCACGTCCCCATTGATAAAGCCATACATAACGCGTTCCAGTTCACGCTCACTCATCTGTCCATGTGCATAGGCAACTTCTGCATCCGGAACAAGTTCCGAAATCTTTGCGGCCACCTCCGCGATTTGGTTGACGCGATTGTATACATAATAAACCTGACCATCCCTCGCCATCTCACGCTCGATGGCCTCGCGGATCATTTCCTCATCGTATTCCATAACGTAAGTCTGGATCGGCATACGGTCGTGCGGCGGTTCCTCCAGCACGCTCATATCCCGGATTCCGATCAAGCTCATATGCAAAGTTCGTGGAATCGGTGTCGCCGTCAGTGTCAGCACATCCACATCTTTTTTCATCTGCTTGATCTTTTCCTTATGAGTTACGCCAAAGCGCTGCTCCTCATCAATGATCAAAAGTCCCAGATCCTTGCACTCCACATCCTTGGAAAGCACCCGGTGCGTACCGATCACGATATCCACCATGCCTTTTTTCAATCCTTCGATGGTCTGCTTCTGTTGCTTCGGTGTACGGAACCGGCAAAGCAGTTCCACGTTCACCGGAAACTCTTTCATACGCTGCGCAAAGGTGTTGTAATGCTGCTGCGCCAGAATCGTTGTCGGTACAAGATAGATAACCTGTTTTCCCTCCTGTACCGCTTTGAATGCCGCTCGGATGGCCACTTCCGTTTTTCCGAATCCAACGTCACCGCAGATCAGACGGTCCATGATCTTCTTGCTCTGCATGTCCGCCTTGGTAGCTTCGATGGCCATGCGCTGATCTTCCGTCTCATCATATGGAAACATTTCTTCAAATTCCCGCTGCCATACCGTATCCAGTCCGTACTCAAAACCTTCCTTGCTCTGGCGTACCGCATACAGTTCCACCAGTTCCTGAGCCACTTCCCGCACCGCTTTCTGTACCCGGTGGCGGGTTTTCGTCCACTCCTGGCCGCCAAGCCGGTTCAATTTCGGCTTTTTCGCATCGGAACCGGCATATTTCTGGATCAGATCCAGCTGGGTCGCAAGCACATACAGATTGCCGCCTTTGTCATACTCAATCTTCATATAATCCCGCATAGTCTTGTCGACTTCGATTTTCTCGATGCCACGGAAAATACCCAGGCCATGGTTCTCATGCACCACGTAATCTCCCGGTTTCAGCTCGGAAAAGCTCTGGATCCGCTCGCCCTCGTACAGTTTCTTTTTTTTACGTTTTTTCTTTTCCGCGCCAAAAATATCCGTCTCCGTCAGCACGACAAACTTAATGTCAGGATATTCAAAGCCACGTTTCAGCTTGCCATACAGCACAAGCACCTCACCTGGCTGCACCTGTCGGTCTGTATCTTCTGAAAAAAATGCGTTCATTTCTTCCTGTCGCAGATCATCCGCCATACGTTCCGCACGGGTACGGGAACTGCAAAGCAGGATCACCCGGTACTGGCGTTTTTTATAATTATGAAGGTCTTTGGACAGAAGTTCAAAACTGCTGTTGTATGCATTTACGGAATGAACCTGTACGAAAAAGCTCTGGGACGGTGTCAGTCCCTCCGCCCACAGCTCCATGGCCGAGATCAGGATACATCCCATCCGCTGCATCCCGGCAGTCACTGCCTCGTGCGGATACAAAATATCCGCCTGCCCCGGCAGGATGTATCCTTTTTCCAGTCGCTGCTGCATGCTGTCGGAGAATTCCTTTTCCACCGCACCGGCTTTTTCCAGACAGCGGGCCGGTTCATCCACAAAGATCAGCAGTTTTTGTTCCTTCCGATCTGCACAGCGGTCCGCAAACTCCAGAAAGCTCACCGTATCCTCATAAAAATACGTCAGATAGCTTTCTGCCGCGCGGACGCTGCCAAGCTCTTCCACCTGCTCCCGGACAAGCTCCACCGCCTCTTCGAGCCGGCGGGCTTCCTCCGTCCGCATGTCCTTGCGGTATTGCTCCGCAATCCGCCGTCCCTCTTCCTGAATCCGTTTCATACCGGCTTCCTGCTGATTTTTTGTCAAAATCAGCTCCGCAGCCGGAAAAATCGTGACTTCATCCAGAGAATCCACCGACCGCTGGCTGTCGGGATCAAAGGTCCGGATCGAGTCGATCTCGTCCCCCCACAGTTCAATACGGTAAGGCAGTTCCTCCGTCAGCGCAAAGATATCCACAATGCCACCGCGCACCGCAAACTGTCCCGGTGCATCCACCTGATACACACTCTCGTATCCCATTCCAACCAGATGCTGGCGCAGTTTTTCCAGATCTATCGTATCCTCGCTTTTCAGTTTCAATAAAAAACCCCGGAATACTTCCGGGCGGACCAGACGGTCCATCAGCGCATCAAAGGTTGTGATGATCGCCGCGTCTTCCTCTTCCACCAGTGTCCGATAGGCGCGGATACGCTCCTGGGTCAGGGCATTTCCGCGGATATCCGACTGATAAAACAGAATATCCTTTGCCGGAAAGTATACTGCTTTCCGGTCAAAATAACGATAAGCCTCCAGCAGTTCCCTTGCTTTCTGTTCATTAAAAGTAACAATAACACGAAGTCCTTTTCCATTGTTGATACCGTACATCATATGCGGTTTCTGGGCATCTGTGCAGCCAGTGGCGGAGACCACGGTTCCGCTTTTCTCTGCATAGCGCTCCAGTTCTTCAAAGCTGTTCAGTTCATGTAACGGACATACAAAAGCATCCATGTCATCACTCCTTCCAATTTTCTGCATCATCTATTTCCTGTTCACAGCAGTTATCCTGTTATCCTGGGCTGTGTAAAACTTCTATTTCTTTCCAACTCCAAATCCAATCGAACACATCAGACTTTTTTACGGTTATACTGGTTCATTGCCTCATCGGTTCTGTCCTGAACCATCAGGCTTACTGCGTCCACCGCATCTGTTACGGCATCCTCAAATTTTTCCCGGTCTACCGGTGAAAATCTGCCGAGCACATGATCTGCCAGATCCCAGCCCGCCGGCTTCTCGCCCACGCCGACTTTGACCCGTTCAAACTGATCCGTTCCGGTTTTTGCAATAATATCCTTGATCCCATTATGTCCACCTGCGCTGCCTTTCTTGCGGATGCGCAGATTACCCGGTGCCAGACTGATATCGTCAAACACAACGATCAGTTCCTGCGTCGAATCCAGTTTATAGAAATTCACCAGCGCACTGACACTGTCACCGCTTAAATTCATGAACGTCTGCGGTTTGGCCAGCATAACTTTCTGTCCCTCGATATATCCCGTTCCACAGATCGCATTTCCTTTTTTCAGATTCATATCAATTCCATATTTATCAGCGATCGCATCAATGACATCAAACCCTGCGTTGTGGCGGGTTTTCGCATACTTTGCGGTCGGATTTCCAAGTCCTACGATCAAAAACATCTTCCAATTCCTCCTACTTCTTTTTTAATCAGAGAAAATCAGAATTTTCTCTGATTAAAAAAGGAGCCTCCTGCAATGCAGGATTCTCCTTTTTTGTGCAGTTGTGGATAGTATACCACAATTATTTATGCTTCTGCAATTTCTTCACGATATTTTTGCATGATCAGTTCCTGAATCTGCTTTCTCGTATCGGAATTGATCGGGTGCGCTACATCTCTGTATTCCCCTTCTGCGTTCTTCCGGCTTGGCATCGCAATGAATTCGCCCTTCTCTCCTTCAATAATCTTGATGTCATGCACGGCAAATTCATTATCAATCGTAATCGATACAACAGCCTTCATTTTTCCTTCTTTGTCAATTTTTCGAATTCTCACATCTGTAATATTCATACTCTTTTCTTCCCCTGTGTTTCTAACTTTCTTCACAGCAGGTCGGTTCGTATGCTAAGCTGTCACATCAATGTCGGTCCTTTCCGTTCTGCTATCTATGGCGTATTACATGATGTAACGCTCATTGTGTCCTCGCACAATTTTTACCTCATCTTCGCCGCATAAGTATGTATTTGCGCAAATCGTATCACGGCTCTCCACGATACAATTTTCAATATGCGTATTGTCACCGATGTAAACATCATTCAAAATAATTGAATTTTTAATTACGCAGTTCTTTCCAACAAATACCTGTTTGAACAGTACAGAATTCTCTACTGTTCCATTTATAATACATCCGCTCGCAATCAGGCTGTTGCGGACTTCTGCTCCCACGTTATATTTTGCCGGAGCAAGGTCATCCACCTTGGAATATACATACGGTTCCTGGTGGAAGAAATGATTTCGGATCTCCGGTTTCAGGAAATCCATATTGGTCTGATAATAAGACTCTACACTGGCAATATTACTCCAGTAGTTGTCCAGTTTGTATCCATAAATCTGTTTGAGATTTTTATAACGGATCAGGATATCGGTTACAAAATCAAACCGATGCTCTTCCATGCTCTTCTCCAGCATCTCAATGAGCTGTCTTCTGCGCAGTACATAGATACCTGTAGAGATCGTATGGGACTGTGCTACCATCGGTTTCTCCTCGAAATCAACGATTCTGGATTCCTCATTCATCTGTACCACACCGAAACGGCTGACATCCTCTGTCGCCGGAACATCCTTGCATACGATGGTGATATCTGCTTTTTTCTGGATATGGTAATCAAGTACTTTATTATAATCCAGTTTGTATACACAATCGCCGCCGGCCACGATGACATACGGCTCATGGCTTCGTTTTAGGAAGTCGATATTCTGCGCCAGGGCATCTGCAGTTCCGCGATACCAATTACCGTTATCCGCTGTAATGGTAGGTGTAAAGATATAAAGTCCACCCTGTTTTCTTCCGAAATCCCACCATTTTGAGGAATTCAGATGTTCATTTAAGGAGCGGGAATTGTACTGTGTCAGTACTGCCACACGCTGAATGTGTGAATTGCTCATATTGCTCAGAGCAAAGTCGATGGCACGGTATCCGCCGCCGATCGGCATAGCCGCAATGGCCCGCTTATCGGAAAGCTCTCTCATTCTGTAATTATTACCACCTGCTAAAATAATACCTAATGCTTTCATTATTTGCCACCTGCCTTAACAATATATTCCCCGCTGTCAAGGACTCCATCCGGATAGTCTTCCGATGTTGTCACACCAGCAATTGCTGTATTTTTACCAATCTTTACATTTGGCGGAATCACGGATTTCTCTCCGATGGTTACAAGGCCAAACGCATAAACGCTTTCTTTTAACTTGTTCGGTTTCTCTTCGCCGATACCAAGTACAACGTCGTCGCCAACCACGCCGTCCTCTGCAATGATTGCCTTGTCGATCACGACATTTTCTCCGATGGTTACGCCTTCCATAATAATAGAGTCGCGGACAATGCTTCCTTTTCCGATGGTTACATTTGCTCCGATCACACATCCATGCACTTCACCGTAAACCTCAGTACCCTCGCCGATGATACTCTTGTCCACTTTTGCGTCAGCCGCAATATACTGCGGAGCAAGTACATCACTCTTCGTATAGATCTTCCAGTATTCCTCATACAGGTTAAATTCCGGAATCAGGTCGATCAGCTCCATATTTGCTTCCCAGTAAGAACCTAAAGTTCCTACATCTTTCCAGTATCCGTTGTACTCGTAGGCAAAAATACGCTCACCTTTGTCGAAGCAATACGGAATGACATGCATACCGAAATCACAGTTCTCCACATCCTCATTGGCGATCAGGGCTTCTTTTAACGCTTTCCAGCTGAAAATATAGATACCCATGGATGCAAGGTTGCTCTTCGGCTCCGCCGGTTTCTCCTGGAATTCACGGATCCGGTGCTCCTCATCTGCCACAACGATACCGAAACGGCTGGCCTCCTCCATCGGGACCGGCATAACTGCAATGGTAACATCTGCGTGATTCTGCTTATGGAAATCAAGCATCACTTCATAATCCATCTTGTAAATATGGTCACCTGACAGGATCAGGACATATTCCGGATCATAACTGTCTATGTACTTCATATTCTGGTAAATCGCATTTGCCGTACCAGAATACCATTCACTTCCGCCGCTCTTCTCATACGGCTGAAGAATCGTAACACCACCATTATTACGATCCAGATCCCACGGAATACCAATACCGATATGCGTATTCAGCCGAAGTGGCTGATACTGTGTCAGAACACCTACAGTATCGATTCCGGAATTAATACAGTTACTGAGCGGAAAATCGATAATACGATATTTGCCTCCGAATGCAACAGCCGGTTTTGCAACATTTGCGGTCAATACGCCAAGTCGGCTTCCCTGTCCGCCGGCCAGAAGCATTGCAATCATTTCCTTTCGAATCATGTAAATCACCTCTTGTCAATAACGGTAAAATATTTTGTGAGTCAAACCGTTATCTATAAATTAAATTTGATAGCAAAATTATAACATATTTTTTTGACTGTGTGCACTATATTTCACAATTTTCCCAAAAATTATAGGGATTTTTCGACATTTTTCACAACATTTGGTCTGACCAACACTTTTCCGCATATTATCAGTTCCTACGTAAAATGTATGTAAAACGTTAAGCACGATACACTTCATCACAAACCGGCAGATTCTTCCCGGAAGCATAACTTTTTCCCCACCGTGACATTGCCAAGTTTTCCACAATGGAGTATAATGTGCTAAGTAATAAGGAAGAAAAAAGATTCAAATATACAGGTGGTAAATGATTATGTACAAAATTAACTTTGAAAAACCAATTCACATTCATTTTATAGGCATCGGCGGTATCAGCATGAGTGGTCTTGCCGAGATTTTATTAAAGGAAGGATTTACCGTATCCGGTTCTGACAACAAGGCCTCAGCCCTGACCGAGCAGCTGGAGAAAAACGGCGCAACCGTCTATATCGGACAGCGCGCAGCCAACATCCAGCCGGGCATTGAACTTGTGGTTTACACCGCAGCCATCCATCCAGACAACGCCGAGTGGAAAGCAGCCCACGACGCAGGAATTCCGATGCTGACCCGTGCGGAATTCCTCGGACAGCTCATGGACAACTATGCAAAATCCATCGCAGTCAGCGGAACCCACGGAAAGACAACTACAACATCCATGATCTCACACATCCTTCTGGCAGCTGAGAGCGACCCGACCATTTCCGTGGGTGGTATGCTGGATGCCATCGGTGGAAATATCCGTGTCGGAGGATCCGATGTATTTCTGACAGAAGCCTGTGAATATACAAACAGTTTCCTGAACTTCCATCCGAAATACAGCATCATCCTGAACATCGAGGAAGATCATCTGGACTTTTTCAAGGACATTAACGATATCCGGAATTCCTTCCATAAATTTGCGCAGAACACAGCCGCTGACGGCGTGCTGATCCTGAACGCAGCCATTGATCATCCGGAAGAAATTACCGCAGATTTAAAGGAACGTGTCGTTACCTTCGGTCTGACAGATGATGCAGATTACACCGCAACCAATATTTCTTATAATGAAGCAGCCTGCGCATCCTTTACCTTTCATGTACACGGTCAGGCAGCCGGACATGTTTCCTTAAACGTTCCTGGCAAACATAACATTGCAAACGCACTTGCTGCCATCGCTTTTGCCACAGAGGCAGGCATTGACAACGACACCATCATCCGTGGATTACAGGCTTTTGGCGGAACAGCCAGACGATTCGAATACAAAGGAAAACTCGGTGACATCACCATCATTGATGATTATGCCCATCATCCTACCGAGATTGCGGCTACGTTAACTGCTGCCCGCAATTATCCGCATGACCGGATCATCTGCATCTTCCAGCCGCATACTTACACACGTACGAAAGCCTTCTGGAATCAGTTTTCCGATGCACTTTCCCTGGCAGACGTTGTAGTTCTGGCAGATGTGTACGCAGCCCGCGAGACAGACACCCTCGGCATTCATATCGAAGATCTGGCAGACGATATCCGCAAAAAAGGCACCGAGAGTTATTTCTTCCCATCCTTTGATGCCATCGAAAATTACCTGCTGGAGACATGTACCGACAACGACCTGTTGATAACTATGGGTGCCGGCGATATCTATCAGGTAGGCGAGCACCTTCTCGGAAAACGTTAAAGCGCCCTGATATTGAAATAAAATATTATGTTATCCACATTGCATCCTTCCCTTTGAAGCCTGTGATGTGGATATCTTTTTCTTCTCTTTTTTGGGGCAATATGATATACTTCAAGGCGAAAGAGAGAGTGCAATTATGGCAAAAATTACGTTATACAATGACGCATCGGCATCCGCTACTTTCGTGCCGAATATTTTTATCGATCAATACATGACACAGGCAAACGGCGAGTACGTCAAGATCTATCTTTACCTGCTCCGCTGTATGAATCAGACAGATTCTGATTTTTCCCTCTCCCGGCTGGCCGACCATTTCGACTGCACCGAGAGAGATATTTTGCGTGCCCTAAAATACTGGGAAAAGCTGCGGCTGTTCCAGCTTGATTTTGACGAGAGCCAGAATCTGGCAGGGATCCATCTGCTCTCAGATGCCTACCTCCCTTCTCAGGGAAATGACAGGCAATCTGCAGCACAGGCGAAAAGCAACAGCAATGTTTCCCAAAACAGACCTGGCTATTCTGAAGCAGTTTTCCAGGCATCTGCTTCTACGGCTTCCAATCAGACATCGACAGGAAGCGGTACGAAAACAGCAAGCGTCACAGACCAGTTTATCCGTTCCGCCAGTCCGAAAAAACAGGTGCAGTATTCCGTCAACGACATGATGGAATTCAGCAAACGTCAGGGTGTGCGGGAACTGATCTTTATCACGGAAAAATACCTTGGACGAACACTGAACCAGACGGATCTGAACATGATCTTTTACTGGTACGACGAATTGCAGCTTTCCACAGAACTCATTGAATACCTGATCGAGGACAGTGTCTCAAAAGGACACACCAGCCTGCATTATATGCAAAGAATCGCGGAAGATTTTTCCGAGCGCAAAATCCGCACGGTTCCGGAAGCAAAAGAAACGCTGAGTCAGGACAGCATCCTGTACCACACCGTCATGAAAGCCTTCGGCATCCGCGGACGAAATCTGGTGCCTTCCGAGACCGCTTTTTTGAAGCAGTGGAGCCTACAGAAAGGATTTTCCACGGAACTGATCGAGGAGGCCTGCAACCGCACCATCCGCGCCATTCACGAAGCAAGCTTCGGGTATGCCAATTCCATTCTGGAGAAATGGCATATGAACGGCGTACATACGATGGAGGATGTGCGCAAGGCGGATGAGGCTTATCAGCAGAATCAGAAAGGCCGTTCCGAACGGCCAAATCCGGCTTCTGCTTCCCAGAGCCAGTTCACGAACTTCAAACAGCGGGAAAATAACTACAACGATCTGCAGCAGCAGCTTCTGAAGAAATCACTGCAGCAGACACCAACCTCGAACTCATAAATGTAAGCAGGAGGATATTATGCCACTTACCAATACACAATATGATCAGATCATGCGTGGTTATCAGGACCGACAGTTAGAACGCCAGCATCTGATTGACACACGCCGGGAAGAGATCGCCACGGTGATCCCGGAAATTGCAAAACTGGATGCCGACATCGCATCCTTGAGTGTCAGACGTGCCCGGCAGCTGCTGGACGGCGATGCGTCTGCACTGGAAGACCTGCACGAACAGATTCAGGCACTTTCCCTGCAGAAACAGCAGCTTTTGCAGACCCATGGTTACCCGGCAGACTATTTTCAGCCGCCGTACACCTGCCCGGACTGTCAGGACACCGGATACATCGGCCATGAACGCTGCCACTGTCTGAAGCAGGCAGCCATCGACCTTGTATACACCCAGTCAAATCTGAAGGGCATTCTGGAACAGGAAAATTTTGCTTCTTTTTCCATGGATTACTACGATAACGATATTTACGACGAAAACACACGGATTTCTTCCTATGAGGCTGCGCAGAACGCGCTGCTGCAGTGCCGCCGTTTTGTAGACACCTTCGACAGCAGTTTTGAGAACCTGCTTCTTTTTGGTGACACCGGCGTAGGAAAGACCTTTCTCTCCAACTGTGTGGCCAAAGAACTGCTGGACACCGGACATTCCGTGATCTATTTTTCCGCGCATCATCTGTTTGATCTGCTGGCGCAGAAAACCTTTGCCAAAGATCCACAGGCTGCGGAGAGCTACCGCAATATTTTTGACTGTGATCTGCTGATCATTGATGACCTTGGCACGGAGCTGACAAACCATTTCACGACTTCCCAGTTTTTTGTATGCCTGAACGAGCGGATCCGCAAGGAGAAATCCACGCTGATTTCCACGAACCTGCAGCTGTTTGATATCGCGACGATTTATTCTGAACGAATTTTCTCCCGGATCTCCAACAGCTTCACGATTTTGCATTTATTCGGCAAAGACATCCGTATCTGCAAAAAACTTGCCGAAAAATGAGGTTTTTTTCTCTGTTAAACTGGTTAATTCTCTGTATCGGAAGAAATCCCTTGTCACAGGTGGGGATTCAGTGCTATAATGCCATCGTATTTATAAACAAACGAAAAGATTTGATGGAGGAACTTTTCTAATGCATAACGACCAGAGAAACTTAGAAACAATCCCGGCTGCTACTCTCGGAATCATTCCACTTGAAAGCATCAGCGAGATCGGTGAAAAGGTAGACAAATACCTTGTAAAATGGAGATGTGTCCGCGAGCATGAGCACGAGGATGACATTGCTTTCCAGGGATATCTTCGCGATTCCTATATTCTTAAGGCATCCTGCCCGCGTTTCGGCAGCGGTGAAGCAAAAGGTATCATTGACGAATCTGTACGCGGATATGACCTTTATATCATGACAGATGTTACAAACTATTCCCTGACATACAAACTCTGTGGACATGAAAACCATATGTCACCGGATGATCACTATCAGGATCTGAAACGTATGATTGCAGCAGCCAACGGTAAAGCAAGAAGAATCACAGTTATTATGCCGTTCCTGTATGAGAGCCGTCAGCACAGACGTACAGCAAGAGAGTCTATGGACTGCGCAATGGCACTTCAGGAGTTGATCAGCATGGGTGTTGACAATATCATCACTTTCGATGCTCATGATCCTCGTGTACAGAACGCAATTCCGCTTCACGGATTTGATACCGTTCAGCCAGCTTACCAGTTCGTAAAAGGTATCCTGAACAACGTAGATGACCTAAAAATCGACAATGACCATCTGATGATCATCAGCCCGGATGAGGGAGCTACAAGCCGTGCCGTATTCCTTGCCAGCGTACTTGGCGTAGACATGGGTATGTTCTACAAACGTCGTGATTACAGCCACATCGTAGACGGTACAAACCCGATCGTCGCTCACGAGTTCCTTGGTTCTTCTCTGGACGGCAAAGACGTATGGGTTGTAGATGATATGATTTCTTCCGGCGGAAGTATGATCGATGTTGCCCGCGAGTTAAAGAAACGTAACGCAGGCAGAATCTTTGTAATCGCTACATTTGGTCTGTTCACAAACGGTCTTGAGAAATTCGACAAAGCCGTAGAGGAAGGCCTGATCTACAAAGTGGTTACAACAAACCTTGCATATCAGACTCCTGAGCTCTTAAGCAGAGATTACTACATCAGTTGCGACATGAGCAAATATATTGCGTACATCATTGATACTCTAAATCATGATGCATCCATCAGTGATCTGCTTGATCCATATCAGAGAATCCAGACACTGGTTGCAAAATACAAAGGTGAGATTCCTGCAGACGAGGAGTAAATTTTCAATCTGAATAAAGTCAAAAAAAAGAAGCATCGGATTTCCGGTGCTTCTTTTAAATCTTATACCTTAAAGTTACCTGTTGATTAGTTACATACAGAGCAAAAATTTCTCCATAGCGTTCAGTGCTTCTGTCTCATCTGCACCTTCTGCCTCAATCTCAACCTCAACACCATTATGCGGATTAAATGCCATAATCCCCATAATGCTTTTTGCATTAATACGGTGATTTCCCCGTACTAAATACAATGAGCTTGAAAACTGGCAGGCTACCTGTACCAGCTCTGCAATCGGATTATCGTACTTGTTTACGACATCTGCAATAACAATTTCTTTCTTACTCATACTTCGCTTATAACCTCCGTCTAATACACTACTGTAGTTTAGTCCTTATTTCAGAGTTTGACAAGCATCTTTTCAAAAACCGTTACTTTTTACTGAAATCCCTTATATTTTCACTCTTTTCTTGTTTATTTTTTCGTACAAAAAACAACTACGGGACAGTTGTTCTGCCCCGTAGTTCATTATTTTTTTCAAGCAATATATATGCCATTTCTTACTTTTTTAATGGTAAAATTAGCAAACTCCCTGAGCAAGCATAGCATCTACAACTTTTTCAAAACCTGCGATGTTTGCACCTGCAACATAGTTGCCTTCTTTACCGTAACGTTTTGCAGCGTCATCGATGTTGTGGTAGATGTTAACCATAATGTCTTTCAGTTTTGCATCTACTTCTTCGAATGTCCAGCTTAAACGCTCACTGTTCTGAGACATCTCAAGTGCGGATGTAGCAACACCACCAGCGTTTGCAGCTTTACCAGGAACGAAGTATACACCGTTCTCCTGCAGATACTGTGTAGCATCCAGAGTTGTAGGCATGTTAGCGCCCTCGCAAACTGCGATGCAGCCGTTAGCAACTAATGCTTTTGCATCATCGATAAGCAGTTCATTCTGTGTAGCACACGGAAGAGCAACATCACATTTTACGCTCCATACGCCACGTCCTTCATGATACTCAGCACTTGGTCTAGCTGCAGCGTACTCTGTCAGACGCGCACGTTTTACTTCTTTTACCTCTTTCAGTAACTCTACATCGATTCCTTCCGGATCATAAATCCAGCCTGTGGAATCAGAGCATGTTACGCATTTAGCGCCTAACTGATGCGCTTTCTGGATTGCATAGATTGCAACATTACCAGCACCGGATACAACACAAGTCTTACCTGCCATATCCTGGCCATGAGACTTCAGAAGTTCTTCTGTCATATATAACAGACCGTAACCTGTAGCTTCTGTACGTGCTAAAGATCCACCATAAGTAAGACCTTTACCTGTCAGAACGCCTTCGTACAGTCTTGTGATTCTCTTGTACTGACCATACAGATAACCAATCTCTCTTGCACCTGTTCCGATATCACCAGCCGGTACATCGACATCAGCACCGATGTATTTGTAAAGCTCTGTCATAAAGCTCTGGCAAAATGCCATAACCTCACGATCAGATTTGCCCTTAGGATTGAAATCAGATCCACCTTTACCGCCTCCGATTGGAAGACCTGTTAAGGAGTTTTTGAACACCTGCTCGAAACCAAGGAATTTAATAATTCCAAGATATACAGATGGATGCAGACGCAGACCACCTTTGTACGGTCCAATTGCATTATTAAACTGTACACGGTATCCTGTGTTTACCTGTGCCTGACCATTGTCGTCAACCCATGCTACACGGAACTTGAACTGTCTGTCCGGCTCTGTGATACGCTCTAAGATTGCCTCTTTTCTGTAAAGATCTTCGTTTGCTTCTACCACTGGTCTGATGGATTCCAATACTTCTTCTACTGCCTGAAGGAATTCCGGTTCAGCAGCATTTTTTGTTTTTACTCTCTCGAGTACTTCGTCTACGTAGCTCATCTCGTATCTCCTTTTTATAATAATAATCTCAACACAATCATTTTATTATTTTATAAAGAATTGTGCAATCATTTTTTTCATATTTGTCATATTTTTCACATTTAAAGATGTTTTTACATGTTTTCTGCATAATTAAAACTATTTCTATCACCCAGCACAATGTTTTTACACATCAGCACAAAGTATTACACCTCATCTTTCCTGTTTTTTAAGGAAATATTTTTTTTCGTGCGAGTATGCATCGTTTGCACGAAGTGCTTTTTGTTTGTCATAAAAATTCAACATAATTTTCTGGCAAACAAAAACTCCGGGCTCATGACATATGTGCATAAACCCGAAGTTTTATCTCCATTCCAAGTTAGGTCCGATCCATTCTACATCTGACGTAACTCCAACTCCTATTCTTCGCCCATTTCAGCGATGATGTGTTTGCGCAGTGCTGTGTAAGTCTCTTTGCTCAGTGTGTGCTCGATCTTGCATGCATCCTGCTCAGCTGTCTCTGGTGAAATTCCCAGGAACTCCAGCCATTTTCTTAAGATGAGATGACGGTCATAAATGTTTGACGCGATCTCCATACCGCTGTCAGTCAATGTGATAAATCCGCTCTCGTCCACATTGATGTAGCCGTTTAAGCGCAGATTTTTCATTGCGACACTGATACTTGGTTTGGAGTAATTCATATCGTTTGCGATATCGATGGAACGAACCACCGGACGCTGTTTACTCAATTTTAAAATACACTCCAGATAATCTTCTGCTGACTGATGAATTTGCATCCCCTGTACCTCCTTATCACTTCTTTACTTTTCCATGTTTGCAAATTTCGTATACTGCGGTAACCATACCAGATTTACGGTTCCGATCGGACCGTTACGCTGTTTAGCAATGATGATCTCCGCAATTCCTTTGTTTTCTGAGTCTTTATTATAATAATCATCACGATAGATAAACATAACCACATCGGCATCCTGCTCGATAGCTCCGGACTCTCGCAAGTCGGAAAGCATCGGTCTGTGATCCGGTCGCTGCTCAACCTGTCGGCTCAGCTGTGACAGTGCGATCACCGGCACATTCAGCTCTCTGGCTAACTGTTTTAAGGATCGTGAAATATCCGAAATTTCCTGCTGTCTCGAATCACTTCTTCCGGATCCGGACATCAACTGCAGGTAATCGATGATTACCAGCTTTAAGTCATGCTCCAGCTTGTACTTTCGGCACTTGCTGCGCAGCTCTGAGATGGAGATACCCGGGGTATCATCAATGATCAGGTGGGATTTACCAATGGTTCCCGCTCCCTCGATCAGCTTCTCCCAGTCCGCATCCGATAAGTTACCGGAACGGAGCAGCTGTGCGTCTACTCTGGATTCCAGTGAGAACAGACGGTTTACTAGCTGTTCCTTCGACATCTCCAGACTGAAGATCGCCGTGGCCATATCCTCGTGGAATGCCACATACTGCGCAATATTCAGGACAAAGGCTGTTTTTCCCATAGATGGTCGCGCGGCCACCAGGATCATATCGGAAGGCTGCAGACCGGATAATTTATAATCCAGATCCACAAATCCCGTCGGAATACCGGTGACATTGCCCTGGGTCTTGGATGCCAGCTCGATTTTGTCCAGCGCATTCAAAACAACCTGTTTGATCGGCACATAATCGCTGTTGCTCCTGCTCTGAAGCAGGTTAAATATACTTTTTTCTGTATCTTCCAGAATGACTTCCAGACTTTCATTTCCCAGATAGCAGGTATCTGCGATCTGTTCGTTGATCTTGATCAGTTTACGGAGCACCGCTTTTTCTTTTACGATCTCCGCGTAATATTTGACGTTTGCAGACGTTGGAACCGCTGTTACCAGATCGCCGACATATTCCAGACTGCTGATCTCCGGCGGCACGTTTTTCTCCCGCAGACGGTTCTGCAGGGTGATCAAATCTACCGGTGCGCCGCTGTTGAACAATTCCACGATCGTCTCAAACAAAATTCCATATTGCTGATGATAAAAATCATCCTTCACAAGCTGTTCTGAGGCGGTAAGGATCGCGTCTCTGTCCATGATCATTGATCCGATGACTGACTGCTCTGCCTCAAGGCTGTGAGGCATGATCCGTTTTACCAGCGCCTCTTCCATATATTCTGCCGCTCCTTTCTGACTGAGTGACATATACTCTTTTTATACAGCTCGTACATGTATCCATACATCGTTCTGCATTTCAATCATTATCAGAAACTTATCTTATGCCTCTGTAACTTTTACCCGCAGGGATCCGGTTACTTTTGAATGAAGCTTGATGGCCACATCGAAGGTTCCGAAGGATTTGATCGGGATATTCAGTGACATTTTCTTTTTGTCAATCTCCAGGCCAAGCTGTTCTTTGACAGCTGCAGAAATCTCCTTTGTGGAAACGGAACCGAACGTACGTCCGCCCTCGCCGGCTTTCATTTTTACCACTACTACTTTATCTTCCAGATCTTTTGCCAGCTGCTGTGCAGCCTCTAACTGCTCCTCTGCAACCTTCTCTGCATGTTTGTTCTGAAGTTTCAGATCATTCAGGTTTTTCCCGGTTGCTTCCAGACCAAGTTTTTTTGCAAAAATAACATTTCTTGCATATGCATCACTTACATTGACAACCTCTCCTTTTTTACCGAGAGATTTTACATCCTGTAATAAAATTACTTTCATTATTTGATATCTCCTTCCTTGATCATTTCATCAAGTGTATTTTCTATCGTCCGCTTTGCTCCTTCCAAGGTACAATCGGTCAGCTGCGCTCCCGCAGAATTCATATGACCGCCACCGCCGAGACGTTCCATAACCAGCTGCACGTTGATCTCATCAATGGAACGCGCACTTACATAGATCCGGTCATGATACTCTGTCAGCACGAAAGAAGCCTTGATACCGATGATATTCAGCAGCTCGTTTGCCGCCTGGGCGCAGGCAACGGTCGGACTCTCGATATTATCCGCCGGACACACACTGATGGCAAACATATTGCGGTAAACTTCCGCACGCCGTACTGCTTCCGCACGGGCCTTATACGCATCCATATCATTTCGGAGCATCTTGCGCACTCTGGTAACCTCGGCACCGCACCGGCGCAGATAAGCTGCTGCCTCAAAGGTACGGACACCTGTCTTGGAAACAAAGTTATTGGTGTCGATCAAAATCCCCGCATAGATGGCATCTGCCTCCTGTGTGGAAAGTTTGATATCTTCATCAAAATACTGTAATACTTCTGCGATCATCTCACAGGTAGAGGACGCATACGGCTCTGTATAAGAGAGCACCGTATTTTTGATTGCTTCCTCACACTGACGGTGATGATCAAATACGACAATGGTTTTTGCCCGGTTCAACAGGGTCGGGCACTCGGTATAGCTTGGACGGTTTGTATCCACAACGATCAGCGCCGTGTGGGAATCCAGCTCATCGATGGCCAGCTGACTCGGGATAAACATATCCTCCGGGTAGCCATTCTCCGGTGTAAAACACTCTTTCAGCGGACGCAGTGTCGTATTGACCTCGTCGATAACGATCTGCACTTTCTTGCCAAGCTGGCGGGCTGCACAGTAAATACCGATGGCCGCACCGAAAGAATCAATATCCGCGATCTTATGTCCCATAACAAAGAATTTGTCTCGGCTGATCATAATCTCACGCAGCGCCAGCGCCTTCACGCGGGCTTTGACACGGGTGGTCTTGTCCACCTGTCGGTTATTTCCACCAAAATAGGAAATCTTGTCACGGGTCTTGATCACGACCTGATCGCCGCCACGGCCTAGAGCCAGGTCGATGGCCATACGGGAATACTCATAATTTTTGGTATAATCATTTCCCACATAACCGATACCCATACTCAAAGTGACGGACATCTCATTTCCGACTTTGATACTTTTGACATCTTCCAGAAGGCTAAATTTCTCATCCTCCATTTTCTGAAGATATTTATGCTGAAAAATGACAAAATACTTATCATTCTCAGTTTTTTTCACAAGACCGTCAATAGACGCAAAAAACTTATTGACTTTACGGTCTACCAGTGCGATCAGCAGAGATCTCTTGACCTCTTCCACCGTATCCAGAACTTCGTCGTAATTGTCAATATAAACCAGCGCAGGTACCATCTGCATTTCCTGATTTTCAATGCGGTACTTTGTCAGCTGAGTTTCATCAAACAGATAAATAACCTGCAGATACTGCTCTTTCTCAGTCAACTCAATACTGTTGCTCTCATGCAGAATTTCCGTAAAGTGGATCTTGTGTACGGAAGCACGGTAAACCTGTTCTTCCCGCTCCACCATGATCTCCAGTTCCTCTTCCTTGTCCATCAGTTCCCTGGTGACCTGTGGGAAGATCGTGGTGATCGATTTATGGTACCCTTTATCTTTCTCTGACAGAGCCTCAAACTTCTGGTTCATCCAGAGCAGTTTTCCGTTCGCATCCATAACCGCATACGGAACCTCAAACTCGTTCAGCAATCGTTTCTGCACAGTACCATACTGTGTCGCAAAATCAATCAGCTCATTCATAAGAATCGGTTTATTCCGCCAGTACACACACAGCATGACAAGGAAATAAATTCCCACAAAGACAGTTCCTAAAATCCCTGCCCTTACATTTAATACATACATCCACACATCCATGGCCGCAAACAGCAGCGTAAGCAGCAATGGTGTTCGCGTATAACCTTTTAATTTCCCCTTCAACTTTATATCCTGTTGCATGATAACTCCTTTTGTATTCAAGTCGAACGCATGTGAGACTTGGCGCATGATTCTGGTCAGCGTAAGCTGACACATTCCTCACAGGATCACTGCGTTCTACACTTCGTTTCGGTCGGCGCAAAACCATTGTCTCCCAGACAATGTGCGCCCCTCGCGGAGCGTTTATCTCAGCTCCAGCTGCGATGACCATACTGTTCGTTAAGTATATCACATTTCCGCACAATAAGGAAGTATTTTGTTTTATAATACTAACTTGAGTTTATTCCGCTAATATTTTAGTTTTCTATTGAGAGCAACTGATTTACATAACGATCCCAGAACGTACTGTGTTCCTGCTTATAGATCAGTTCCTGCGCCATCACAGGATCGTCTGTGATCACGTTATCAATCCCCATACCGACCACTTTTTCCAGCTGTTCCTCAGAATTTACCGTCCACACATACACCTGTTTTCCTGCCTTTTGCGCCTGATCTACAAAACTCTGCGTCAGCATCGTCGACTCTACGCTGTAACCATCCGCAAATTCCAGATTCGTAAAATTCCCATATGACACGGATGTAATATAAACAGTCTCAATGGAGCTATCCACTTCTTTGACTTTCTGAAGGGATTCATATTTCAAGGAAGAAACCACACAGGAATCCCGCATATGATATTCTTTCAGAAGTTTTGCGACACTCTCTTCCAGATTTTTATCATGTCCGCTTGGTTTGATCTCGATATTCAGACGGATCTTGCCTTTGCATACTTTCAGCACTTCCTCCAGCGTCGGAATCCGCACCGTCTGGTATTTTTTATCAAACCAGCTTCCGTTGTCCAGGTCTTTGATCTCATCCCAGGTCACCTGCCATACTTCCTTATCCAGCCCCGTTGTCCGTTTCAGACTGGAATCATGCATAACGATCACTTCTCCGTCCGCCGTCTGCTGTACATCCAACTCCGCCCAGTCTGCGCCGACTTCAATGGCCCCCTTAAAGGCCGGAATCGTATTTTCCGGGTACACGGTAGAATAACCACGATGTGCGGTCACTTCCACCGGATTATTCAGTCCCATATGCAGGACGCCACGCTTATCTGCAAACGTATAGACAAAATTGACGCCGATTGCCACCACAATGCTGATTGCAATGATCCGCTTGCGGTACTGATAAAGCTTTTTCGCCCAGCCGGTTTTCGTAAGACGGTAAGCCTTGTCAAGATTTCTGAACTGTCCCGGGATTTTTTCCCCGGATGCGGCCTTGTAATAATAAAACAGCAGACTGACACACAGGAAAAACAGCGGCAGGTCAAAACAGAAAAACAACGCACCGCACACATCCATCAACAACGAAATGCCAGAAAGCGTCAAACTGCTGAACAGATCTTGTGTCGGCAATGCCTGATTCACTCTGGATACCAGCCAGGAACCAAACAGAATAATTCCATAATAAATACCAATGCAGGCCAGGCTCCAGCCCACAACGATAGCCAAATCCCGCCAGTAATGATTTTTCTGCAGGCGTTTGCTCCGCATTCTGGCCCTCTTAAAATTGCATTTTTCCAGGCAGAAATAATGCAGGCTGTAGATCCACTGAAAGGATTTCAATCCCATAAAGATCCAGAAACCAATATACAAAATAGCCAGCCCTGTATGATTCAAAATGTAATCCACAATAAACTGCGGCACCGTAAATTTCGTGACGTAACCGGAAATAACCACTGCATGCGTCATCGGTATGATGATCAGCAGGTAGAGCATCATAATGATGTTTCGCTGATAAATAACTCGCAAAGATGTTTTGAATCCCTGACGGACCAATGCCAACAGCGGCATTTCCTGTTTTCGGAAGGACGCATGAATACAGCAAATGATACAACAGATATCAAACAATGCAAAAAATGCCATTCCAAGAACGATCAGTATCAAAAACACCCAGGTCAATGGCGCTTTCAAAAAGGTTCCCATGGTTTCATCTGACAGGAAACTTAATCCCTGTGCCTTTAACGCCAGCTTCATCAGACCGCTGAGCAGTGGCTTGAACACTGCCATGGAAGTAAATTTATATAAAAGTTCAAACACTAAAAGTGTACCAATATTCAATTTCAGTAATCCAAATGCATAACGCAAATAACGTATAACGGTCTTTATTTTTTTCATATGATTCCTTTTATAAATTCTTCAGATACAACCTCTCGAGTTCGCTACGCTTCCTCTCGATGTGGCTTCTCGCCAAATAAATTTCCAATCAGAAATGTTCATTCATGCAAGCATGATTCGCATTTCTAACTGGAAATTTGCTCGTCTCTGAAGAATGCAAAAACCCCCCGGAAATTTTTCCGGGGAGTCTGTTGTCAAAATTAATCCTGTACGTATGGCATTAAAGCAACGTGACGTGCTCTCTTGATTGCTACAGTGATAGCTCTCTGATGTTTTGCACAGTTTCCTGTGATTCTTCTCGGAAGGATTTTTCCTCTCTCAGAGATGTATCTTTTTAATTTATTTGTATCCTTGTAATCGATTACATTGTCTTTTCCACAGAATACACAAACTTTTTTTCTTCTGCGGCCGCCTCTTCTCTTCATCGGAGAATTGCTTTTTTCATCTTTATTATAAGCCATGATAGTTTACCTCCTATTTAGTTAAATGGTAATTCTTCATCAATTCCGTCCGGAATATTCATAAAACCATCGCTCGCCGCATTGCTCGGTGATGGTCTGTCTGTTGGTGCAAAACTTGCTGCATGCTCAGCGCTTGCTGCTTTGCTCTCTGCAAACTCCTGCTCCTCTACAACAACATCTGTTGTGTAAACCTTCTGTCCATCGCGATTTGTATAACTTCCGGTCTGGATACGGCCTGTGAGGGCAATTTTTGTTCCTTTGCGCAGATATTTCTCTGCGAACTCTGCCTGACGTCCGAATGCTACACAGCCGATAAAATCTGCTGTCTGGCTGTCGCCGTCACGACGGAATCTACGATCTACTGCAACTGTATATCTTGCGATTGCGGTTGCCTGTTCACCCTGGGAATAACGAACCTCAGGATCACGGGTCAAACGTCCCATTAAAATTACTTTATTCATAAGGATAACTCCTTTTCTACTGTGAAATTATGCCTCGTCTTTTCTGACGCATAAAAATCTCAGCACGTTGTCCATGATACGAACACTCTGCTCTAACTCAGCAGGTACTTCTGCTGTAGCATCGAACTGAATGAAGTAATAGAAGCCTTCGCTCATTTTCTGGATGTCGTAAGCTAATTTTTTCTTACCCCAATCCTCAACTTCTGTTACTGTACCGCCAAAACGAGTAATGTACTCTTTTGCTTTCTCAACAACTGCTGCTCTGGCGTCATCTTCGATCTTGGCACTAACAATTAATGCTAATTCATACTTGTTCATGCTTTCTTACCTCCTTGTGGTCTTTTGGCCCTCTGCTCATCCGTAGAGAGCAAGGATATTGTATATCACGATTGCTTATACTACCATATTTTCATCAATCAGGCAAGTGTTTTTTTAAATCTTTTGTGTTTTTTTCTACGATCTTTCGCGCAACCATGATCTGATGCCCGCAGCCCTGGCATTTTAACCGAAAATCCGCTCCCACCCGAAGGATTTCCCACTCAAAACTGCCGCAGGGATGTTTCTTTTTTAACTTTACGATGTCTCCCACTTCATATTGATATGCCATTTATTCACCTCAATCATTCATTTTCCCACTTATATTTTTACATACTTATGAAAAATCATTCTGCACGCCTTTTTATTTTGAAGCTTTTAGCAAACCTGCTGAAATACTTCCCCGATCGGCGCCTGGATTACCAAATCCGCACGGTTATCCAGCGGTGTCGCGGATTTGTTGATCAGTACAAGTTTATTTCCCCGGTAATAATCGATCAGTCCCGCTGCCGGGTACACGGCAAGGCTCGTTCCACCGATGATCAGCACCTCAGCCTGGCTGATAAAACGGATAGCCGCCTGCATCGTGGCAGAATCCAGACCTTCCTCATATAATACAACATCCGGTTTGATCTGTCCGCCGCAGTCACACTTCGGAACCCCCGTTGAATTTTTAATATACTGCGCATCATATAACTTTCCGCATTTTCTGCAATAATTCCGATGCACGCTTCCATGAAGTTCCAGCACGTTTTTGCTTCCGGCCGCCTGATGCAGACCGTCAATGTTCTGTGTTACCACTGCTTTCAGTTTGCCCTTTGCTTCCAGTTCTGCCAGTTTCAGGTGTGCCGCATTTGGTTTCGCATCCAGCGCCAGCATCTTATCACGGTAAAACCGGTAAAATTCCTCTGTCTTTTCCATATAAAAGGTATGACTTAAAATCGTCTCCGGCGGATAGTCATATTTCTGATGATACAGTCCGTCCACACTTCGGAAATCCGGGATGCCGCTCTCGGTAGAAACTCCGGCTCCGCCAAAAAACACGATATTATCTGATCCTTCGATCCATTCTCTTAACAGTTCTATTTTTTCCATTTGTTTCGCTCCTTTTTCTGATGAAACATTATGCAAATTCATAATTTAATACTATACTGACCGAAAAAAAATAGCAACTCCATTTTTCTCCTGTCTGCAAGGCATTACTTTTAAAAATATCTTCACTATTTCTTCACAGTTTTACTAGTTGACAGATTTTCTTTCGTGATATTTAATATATCTTAGTGACCATTAACAGGTTTTATGTAATGATTCTCAGTAAAATGCACTCTGAATGATTTCATAAAGAACAGTTTAAAATAAGCAGATATATCATACTTATTTTTAGACAGATTCCTTATTATCATTATATTATATAGAAACGGGAAGATAAAAACATGCATATTTCATTCGCAGGAAAAAAAGTCCGCCTGCTTGGACTGGCGGTCTGTATTTTTATGATTCTTTTTGTGTCCGCCAACTGGCGGCTTTATCTGGATCCGGATCTGAATCTGACCCACGGTACCATCCTTTTCGTGCTGTCCCTCATCGCCGGACCCGTAGCAGGATTTCTCATTGTAGTGAAACCATCGGTAGATGAAAAATACAAAGTATTTGCCAACACGGCACTCTTTTTTATTATGCCGATCCTTACCATTCAGATGGTAGAAGTATTCAATGAGAACTACATATGGTGGTTTTCCGTACCGACCTTCCTTGCCAACTACATGATCTATCTGGTGTTCTATCTGTTTTTCTACCTGATCACCGGACGTTATCATATGGTGGGACTGATCGTAAATATTTCATTATATGTATGGTCCCTGCTGAACTACTTTATCGAGCTTTTCCGCGGTTCTCCATTTGTTCCGCTGGACATTCTCACTTTTAAAACAGGCTTAAGTGTTTCCGACGGTTACACCTATGAGCTCAGCTGGCAGCTGATCCTTGGCTCCATTATGTTTTTCCTGATCTATCTGGTAAACAAAAAGAGTGTCAATATCAAGCCGAAAAAACTGAAATTCAAACTGTTTGCAAAACTTGCCCCGGCAGCTTATATCGCAGTCGTTGTGATTTCCTTATTTTTCACCGATTACGCAGCAAATCTCGGTTACAAACCAGATTTCTGGGATCAGGCCAGAGGTTATCACCGCACCGGTTCTTTCTTTAACTTCTGCCTGAACACGAAGTACCTCGTTGTGCGCAAGCCTTCGGAATACAACGCAGACAATGTCAGTGACTATGTAAACGAAACGCTGAAAGACGCCGGCGTTGACCCGGACAGCGATACAAGTACGAACTTTCTTACCGGCAAAAATGATTACACTGCCAACGCAGACGGCACGAAACCGAATATCATTTGTATCATGAACGAATCCCTGGCTGATCTGGGTGCGTTAGGTGATCTGGAGACAAACGAGGATTACATGCCATTTATCCACAGCCTGACAGAAAATACCATCAAAGGTTACCTGTCCATGCCGGTATTCGGTGCTGGAACAAGTAACAGTGAATTTGAATTTTTATCCGGAGATTCCATCTCCTTTTTACCGACGGGCTGCAACGTATATCAGTCCTACATCAAGGATACCGTTCCGTCCCTGGTGTCCACATTAGGTTCCCTGGGATATTCCGAAACCGCTTTCCATCCATACTATGGTGATGGTTGGAACCGTCGAAACGTATATCCGCTGCTGGGCTTTGAAAACTATACCAGCATTGAAGATTTTGTAGATCAGGACATTCTGGATACTTACAAACAGAACAACGATGTCACTGAGTACGAATCCCTGCTGAACCAGCGTTACCCTGACCGTCACATGCTGCTGCGCCGTTTCGTCAGCGACAGTTATGATTACTCCATGGTGGAAAATATGTTTGAAAACCGGGATACTTCCAAACCGTTTTTCCTCTTTAACGTTACCATGCAAAACCACGGCGGTTACGCAATGTCCTACTCAAACTTTGCGCAAGAAGTATATGTCACAAATATGAAAGGTGTTTATCCAAAGGCAAACCGTTATCTGTCTCTGGTAAAACGCTCTGATGAAGCATTCCAGGAACTGGTAAACTACTTCAGCAACGTATCAGAACCGACCATTATCTGCATGTTTGGTGATCATCTGCCATCCATTGAAGATGAATTTTACGAAGAGTTATTCGGCACAAGCCTGGATAACCTCTCCACCGAACAGCAACAGCTTCGTTATACGACACCGTTTGTCATCTGGGCAAATTATGATATTCCGGAAGCAACGTTAAACCACATCAGTGCAAACTATCTGTCTACACTGGTGCTGCAGACCGCCGGTCTGCCAATGACACAGTACAACAAATATCTGGCTGCACTGTATCAAAAACTTCCGGTCATCAACACCGTCGGATATATTGACTCTGACAATAATTATTATTCACATAATGACAGCAGCGAATACGATGACCTGCTTTACCAGTATCACTGCCTTGTATACAACTCGCTGATTGATCGGAATAACCGTGATTCTTCTGTATTTTTTTTGAGTCAGTAAGTATTATTTGACAAATAGGTACTTGAAAGAAATGCAACATTTTATGTATTTTTGTTGCATTTCTTTTTTTATTTCAAAAAAATTACCATGTGTATACAAGACTTTTGCAACACTTGAGAGCATTTTGTCTAATTAAATATCTTTTTTGTATTTTTTATTGTGCATTTTGTGTATTTTTATTGACATGGTCTTACCATTATATGTATAATAATCCCATGAAATTTATATTTTCTTTATAATTTTCATACTTGCTTAACTTTTTTAATTTAGGAGGGTTTGATTTATGGCTTTAGGTATTATTGGTATTGTAGTCGCTCTTGCTATTTTCCTGTATGGCGCCTACAAGAACGTATCCGTACTCTACCTGGCTCCGCTCTGCGGCGTTATCGTAGCGATCACAAACGGATTGAATCCTACCAACGCATTTACTTCTCTGTATGTAGGTGCCGTTGAGGAGAACGCAGCTACCGGCGTATGGGAAATCGGTGGTGTCTGCGGAATGATCACATCTATTTTCCCAACCGTATTCTTAGGCGGTTTATTTGGTAAAGTATTAGCTGACAGTGGTGCTGCTCAGTCTATTGCTTCCACATTAGTAAACAAATTCGTTATGCCGGTTGACAACAAAGAAAAACAGGCAAAACGCGCCGTTTTAATTATGTTGATTATCGAATGTATCCTTACATACGGTGGTGTAGACGGTTTCGTAGCTATCTTCGCTACATTCCCGATCTGTATGTACATGGCAAGCCGTATCGGCATTCCGAGACGTATGGTTCCGGCTATGCTGGCTTTAAGCTGTGGTGCTAACTCGGCTCCATTCGTATTAAGTATCAATAACATCATTTGTATGAGCATCCTGCAGACAAGTGCCGGTGCTGCTCCGATCCCGGGATTTATTTCCTTTATCGTCATTGAGGTTGGTGTATACATCATCTGTTCTTCTTTCATCGTTAGAGAGATGAGAAAAGGTGAAACTTTTGATTATGGTAACTGTGAGCCGATCCCGGATGACAGCGCAAAGAAACTTCCCAACTTTGGACTTGCTCTCATTCCGCTGATTGTTGTATTCCTGCTTTTCGCTATCGTACAGAACGCATCTCTTGCTCTGGTATCCGGTATCGCAGCAGTAATCATCCTGATGGCTCCGCATTTCAAAGACAATGAGAAAAAAGGCTTCCCGGCATGGGCAGGCAACGTTCTCAATTCCTTAAACATTGGTGCTGCAAATGGTGCAAGTGCAATCATGACACTGACAGCTGCAGCTGGTTTCGCAGCAGTTGTACAGCATACAGATGCATTCAACAGTTTCGTTGGTATCCTGTTTGGCATGAAAGCTTCTCCGTTAGTAATCGGTATCGTACTTGCTATCATCGTAGTAGCATTTACATCTTCACCGCCAGCAGCTTTAAGTATCGCGCTTCCAATGGTTGCTGCAGCTTATATCTGGACAGCTAACCCGGTTCTGAACCCGAACGCACTTGCTCGTTGTGCTGCTATCGCAGTTTCCACATTCGAGACACTGCCGGTTAACGGACTGATCCTGATCACAACCGGACTTGCTCAGGTTAAGATCAAAGATGCTTACTTACCGATGTTTTTACAGACAGTTATCATGACATTAATCGGAACAATCCTCTGTGCAGTTATCCTTACTGTTGCACCGGGACTGGCATAAGCAAAAATTATTTTCGACAATTATCTTAGTATCGAAAGAAAGTTAAGCCATACAAAAAACGCTGCTTCACATCGGAGCAGCGTTTTTCATTCCAGCATTTTTGAGCACTTTCCGTTCCAGACGCATATTTTACAAATATCTGCAATCTGTTTACACGCTTTGTTCAAAATATGCTATTATGGTATGCGATAACATTTCATCTAATCTTATTAATAGAAATCAACAGAAAGGTTTATACTTATGAGAAAAAAGAAACCATTTAATCTGGGCTCTTATATCACCCTAATCGGAGTCGTCGTAATCTTCTTTATTATTTTCACCGATTCCATTGACACCATGTATGTACTGCCGGTTCTGGGTGCCATCTGCCTCGTATACGGTATTTTTGGAATAATCCAGTCGCGCGGTTCCAATGAGGTTGGACTGGTGCAGCGTTCCATGCTTCAGCTGATTCTTGGCGCATTTGTTATTTTTATCGGAATGATTGAGGTCATGCATCTGAATCTGACACAGAAGTTCTGGGATGTATTTCTGATCATTATTGTGGTTGTGATTGCGATTTGGATGTTTTTGCGGAAACGCAAGTAAGTCTTGTTTTGGGTGGCGTACGATCTACAACTTCTTCAAAGTAGGCACATAGTATCAAATACTACTTATACTCGTTTTTCACACTTTTTTATATTGACGTTCTTATTTTTCTGGTGTAATATTATTTTGATTTTCAAACATTTTAATTACCAAATTATATAACATGTCGAAAATTACTTTTTCAAGGAAGTTGTTGTTGCATCGGCATGAGTAAATTTTTTATAACCCCCAAATTATATAGAAAGTGAGAAACATACTATGAAATTGATGAAATCTCTGCATCTGAAAGATAAGTTTTTGAAACTCCCGATCATTCAGGGTGGTATGGGAATCGGTGTCAGCCGCTGCCGTCTGGCCGGTGCTGTTGCAAAAGAAGGCGGCATGGGTGTCCTCTCAACTGCGCAGATCGGCTATGATGATTCGGATTTTGCCAAACATCCGGAGGAGACAAATCTGAGAGTGCTGCCGGAACAGATTAAAAAGGCAAAAGAAATCGCTAACGGAAACGGCATGGTCGCTGTCAACATCATGGCGGTTACCCAGTTGTATGAAACTTATGTCAAAACTGCCTGTTCTGCAGGCGTGGACGCGATTATTTCCGGTGCCGGACTGCCGACAGAGCTTCCAAAATTTGCGGAAGGATATGATGTCGCATTGGCACCTATCGTATCCAGCACAAAATCTACAAATGTTATTTTGAAACTCTGGGATAGAAAATATCACCGCACCGCTGATTTCCTGGTCATTGAAGGACCACTGGCCGGTGGACATCTCGGTTTTTCCAGAGAGCAGTTGGACAATATTCCGGCTCTGGATTACGACACTGAAATTCGCAACATCATTGCTTTGAAGAAGACTTACGAAGAGAAGTATCAGGCTAATATTCCAGTATTTGTCGCCGGAGGCATGTTTACCGCTGAGGATGCCGTACATGTCATGGAACTGGGAGCAGATGGCATTCAGGCAGCCACCCGCTTCGTGGCAACTGAAGAATGCGATGCCAGTGACGCTTACAAACAGGCTTACGTAAATGCCTCTGAGGAAGATGTCATTATCATCAAAAGCCCGGTGGGAATGCCGGGACGTGCCATCAAAAATGCTTTTATTGAGCGGATGCTGGCTGCACCGGACAAGATCTCCCATTGTTTTAACTGTCTGAAAGCCTGCAATCCGGCTATTGCGCCTTACTGTATCACACAGGCGCTGATCAATGCCGTTGTTGGTGATCTGGATAATGGACTGATTTTCTGTGGTTCCCGTGTTGGGGAGATTCATGAGATTACCACTGTGACAAAACTGATGCAGGAGTTGACGGTATAAAATCTTGTTTTAAGTGGCTTAAAAATTTACAATTCAGGTTTTAATAGGAACTCCAGGCATTTTGACTCAGTCGCTAACAATCGCTCCTCGAGTAAAAATGGCTGAAGTTCTTTATTTACACAGTGAATTTTGTAAATTTTAAGCCATCCTAACCTCTATCCCACCAACACGACACTGGCTGTGATCCCCGCCACGGTCGCCACCAGCGCCCCGGTCAGTGTCCAGCGTGTCTTTTTCACTTTAACCGTCATAAAATAAATACTCATCGTATAAAATATCGTCTCACTGCTGCTCATCATGACCGATGCGATCCGTCCAAGTCTGGAATCCGTTCCAAATTGCTCATAAATATCCAGCAACAAACCAGTCGCCGCCGAAGAGGAAAACATTCGAACCCCCGCCAGCGGAACAAGCTGTGACGGAAATCCGATTCGGTCCACGCAGTTTCCAAGTACTCCCGCCAGTGCGTCAAGTAGCCCGGAAGCCCGTAAAATGCCAACTGCCACCATTAATCCGGCAAGGGTAGGTAAAATATCTACCGCTGTTTTCAGGCCGTCTTTTGCGCCTTTTACAAAGTCCTCATAAGCATTCCGCCGATTCAGCAGCCCTGCCATGAGGATTACCACAATAAAAAGTGGGATAATAAAATCTGATAGAAATAATAATACACGCTGCATAAACAGATATCCTCTCCATACTTTTTGTTTTCCACGACATCTATTTTTTCACACATCCATTTCATTTAATTTTTACTCATTCCAGATAGGATCAGTAGTTAATACCCACGCCGTCGGTCTACTGCAGACATAATTTTTGCAAATATAATTCCCGCCAGTGTGGAACACGCCGTCGCCACGATCGCAGCCCCCACAATGCCTGTCGGATCCGGTGAACCATACTGACTTCGATACGCAATAATGGTCACTGGAATCAGCTGCAGAGACGAAATATTTAATACAAGAAACGTACACATCTCTGTGGATGCCTCTTTTTCTTTCCGGACAGAGGTGTGATGGATCCGATCGGAGCTGAAATCATATTTTTTCTGGTAAGGCTGATGCACCGACTGAATCAGCGTCCGCTCTTTTTCCAATTCATCCAGATCTTCCATCGCCTGCAACCCTGCCGGAGTCGCCGCCCAGCCCAGACCGAAAAAATTGGCAATGCAGTTTGCCGCAATGGACTTGCAGGCAGGATGTTCCCGCGGCACACGTGGGAACAAAAAATGAAGCAGTGGATAAATACGGTCTGCTGCCCGCTGCATCATACCGGCACTTTCCGCGATCCGCATCAGTCCTACCCAGAAGGCCAGCACGCCCGCCATGGTGATACACAGCGTCACCGCCTGCTGCGCCGAGTCCAGCGCCGCATCCGTAACTGCCGGCAGATTTCCGGTAAAAGCCGCATATACAATTCCTGCCAGAATCATAAAAATCCATAAAAAATTCAGCATAAGCTGTCTGCTCCCTCAGGGCTTTCTAACAACTTATGCTGAACTACACGTCAATATTCATTTTATAAAAGACTCACTTACAATAAAGATATTTTTTCACAATCAATGCAGGCTCATAAATTCTTACAACACATTTCTGTATTGCACTGTTCTCTCATTCAATGAACAACATCTCATTCATTGGATCATTATTTACCATAAGTACGAAAAAATGTACTCAGGTTCGTCAGCGCCTTTACAAGCACCTTGGTCTGTTCCTCATCGAGACCATTCAATGTCGCTTTGATCATCTCATCATGGAAGTTTGCATGGTGATGGTACGCTTTCACGCCCTTGTCTGTCAGAGAGATCAGAACCACACGGCGGTCTTTTTCACTTCTGACACGTTTTACGTAGGCTTTTTTTACAAGGTTATTGATGGCAATGGTCAGCGTTCCCACCGTAACCGACAAGTCCTTGGCCACAGAAGACATGCTCCGCGGCTTATCCAGTCCAATGGCCTCAATGATATGCATATCGTTGTTGGAAATGTCCTTGAACTCTTCCGTAATGATCGCTTTTTCCTCTATATTCATGATTTCATTAAACAATTTGACCAGCAGGTCATGAAGTGTATCGTATCCTTCCAATGCGTGCCTCCTGACATAACTATAAACAAGTTCATTTGAATCTTACATTTTTATATTTCGTATATCAAATATTTTGGTTGGTTGACAAATTAATTATACACAATCTGAATACGCACCGCAAGGGACAAATCCACGGAATTCCTATGACCATATGCATACATAATGCAACGCATAACATGCCTCCATTCTGCCAGCTTTTACTATGTAACTCCATGCATATAAACAGATATAATACACTGTCTTTATTAATAAATCTACGAGTCGTGCATACCTATATAATAATTCTATGTATAAATGTCCGGTACCAGCTATGCGACACTGCCACTTTCATTTTCCCCACAGAATTCGTTTTTCCCTCTGCCTTGCGCTCTTTCTCATTGGACTTGGCATCTTCTGTGCTGCTGTCTGCCAGTGTGCGGACTCTGACACATGGATCGCACAGTTTTTAAATGAAACCCACGGAACATCCCCGGATACAGATCAAAATTTCAATTC
Source organism: Lachnospiraceae bacterium (assembly GCA_963617435.1). Taxonomy (GTDB): domain Bacteria; phylum Bacillota; class Clostridia; order Lachnospirales; family Lachnospiraceae; genus Eubacterium_I. Next base: position 53,789 of record CAVEOS010000002.1, on the reverse strand, counting down.
TGCTACCGGGCAAACATCCAACGTTGATACCGATACTGCGTTTGACGCCTATCTGACAGAATTGTTTAAACAGGAAGCATCTGCAAATCTGCTGAACCTACACTATACGCTGGAAGATCCGTCCGCATACGGCATCACAGAGTATCAGACTTCCCTTGGCTCCTACACCTCAGATTCCCCGAAAAAAGCTGCCGCCTTTGCCGAAAATATTCTCACCACGCTGCAGCAATTTGATTCTGAAAAGCTTTCCACAGAAAACCAACTGGCGTTGGATATCCTCAATGATCATCTGACACAGACCAAAGCCAGTGCGGATTTCTACTGTTATGACGAGCCACTGACACCGACCATCGGTCTGCAGTCCCAACTTCCGATCCTGCTGGCAGAATATACATTTCACAATCAGCAGGATATTTCTGATTATCTGGAATTGCTGGCTGATATTCCACACTATTTTTCCCAGATCTGCGCCTACGAGGAAGAAAAAGCGGCTGCCGGACGTTTTATGCCCTCTTATACAGCCCAGATCATTATTGACCAATGCCATGATTTTACAGCCAACCCCAAACAGCATTATCTAATAACCACATTTAACCAGAAAGTAGAGACTCTAACGGACTTGTCAAAAAATGAACAGCTTGCTTATCAGGAACAGAACCAGGCCATTCTGGAACAGGAAGTGTTTCCGGCTTTTCAACAGCTGGCTGACACCCTTGAAAAACTTTCCAACCGTGCCATCAACGAGGCTGGGCTCTGCCATTTTTCGGAAGGAACGGCATATTATGAATATCTGGTTCGGAACTGCACCGGAAGCAGCGACAGCATCGCTTCTCTTGAAAAACGTACCGCAAATCAGCGCAAAGAAGATCTTCTTCTCGTATCGCAACTGTTGGAGCAGAACCCGGATCTGCCAGCGGAGCTGGAAAACTGCGCCATTGCAACGCAGTCACCGGAAGAAATGCTTGCCACTCTGCGGGATGCTATTTCAGAAGAATTCCCGGAATTTTCGGAATGTAACGTAACCGTCAAATATGTGGACGAAGCCATGGAGGACTATCTCTCGCCTGCCTTTTATCTGACCTCTCCACTGGATCATCTGACGGAAAATGCGATTTATATCAACCGTAAAAACGGCTACGAAGGCATTCGGCTGTTTACTACGCTGGCACACGAAGGTTTTCCAGGACACTTATATCAAAACGTTTATTTTCACAGTAAATGCCAGCAGCCGATCCGCAGCCTGCTGGGTTATCCGGGTTACACCGAGGGCTGGGCCACCTTTGTGGAACTGCATTCCTATACTTACAGCGGGCTCTCTGAGGATGCTGCCAGACTCTGTGCCGCAAATCAGGCGGCGATTCTGAGTTTGTATGCCACTGCAGATATGGGGATTCATTATGAGGGCTGGACGCTAGACGATATGGCGACGTTTTTTAGTACTTATGGATTCACAGACGAAGAAGTCCTGTGGGATATTTTTGAATTGATCGTGGGCGAACCTGCTAATTATCTGAAATATTATATCGGCTACCTGGAATTTCATGATCTGCAGGAAGATATGAAAAAACAGAATCCAGATACTTATACGGATTCTGGCTTTTACGAAAAGGTGCTTGAAATTGGACCAGCGCCGTTTGAGGTGCTTCGCAAGTATATACTCGGGAATTAATAAGTTATGTAAGTATATGTAAGTTATATAAAGCGAAATCGGAAACTTTGACCGCAACAGCTAGACGTTCACTACCTTCATTTCACTGCGGTTTTATCGCGTTCACTCCCAGTTCCTATAAAAGCTGGTCACTTCCCGTTCACGCAAAACCTTGTGAAAATCAGTCGTTCACTCAATCGCTCGTCGCGGTCAAAGTTTCCGATTTCGCCAATTACACACCAACTAATTCAATCTATCATCTTCGTGATTTAAACATTCCTCGTTTTAGTCCCATTGGGAAGAAAATACATACATCCGGGTATTTTACACAATGTAGAAAAAGGAATCAGGGAATTTTTTCCTGGCAGGCGATTGTTAGCCGCCGGGACAAAATTCCCTGATTCCGCTTCACTAAAGTTCCGTGTTATTAATTCTGCACCGGCACCGTTTTGGCCGCTTCCGCCTGCCGTTTTTCCAACCGTTTCATAATCGCAAAGAACACCGGCATTACCACCGCCGTCGCCGCGATCCATGCAGTCTGATCTGTAAAGCATACTGCCGTATATCCGAATTTCGGAATGACAAATATCGCCATCAAACCTCTGGCCAGCAGTTCACTCAAGCCTGCACACATTGCAATGGCACTGTAACCAAGTCCCTGAATGGTCAGTCTTGTACAGTTCAAGAATGCCAGGAAGAAATAGAAGAATCCTGCGCATGTCAACAACTGCTGCGCATAGCCAAGTACCTCTGTCTCACTTCCAGACACAAAGATTAAAGCTATCTTGGAACCAGCAAAAATCAGCACAATTCCAATGGCAATACTGTAAATAACAGAAATGATAATTCCGGATTTCAAACCTTCCCGGATTCGTTTCAGATTTCCTGCGCCAAGGTTCTGGCTGCCAAAAGTTGCGCTTGCTGTGGCAAATCCGTCATACGGACACATCGCCAGCTGTTTTACCTTTGTTGCTGCCGCAAATGCAGATACATACACTGCGTCCAGTGCATTTACTGCGCTCTGGAGCAGGATACTTCCGATTGCGGTGATGGAAAACTGCAGTCCCATCGGTACTGCCATGGTAAACAATGTCTTTATGTAATGAAAATCTAACTTTCTCTCCTGATGCTCTGTTTTCAAAATATCATATTTTTTCTTCATGTATACAAAGCAAAGTGCTCCTGAGATCGCCTGAGACAAAATTGTCGCCCATCCTGCACCGGCAGTTCCCAGTTTAAATACAATGATAAACAGCATGTCCAGAAAAATATTCATCACCGCTGACATGACCAGAAAATAAAACGGCGTTTTGGAATCGCCCAGCGACCGGATAATTCCAGCCACTACATTGTATAAAAATGTAAATGGGATTCCCAGGAAAATGACGAACAGGTAATCATATGCACCCTGATAAAACTGTTCCGGTGTCTTCATCCAGGTCAGAATGAAACCACACAGCACACAGGTTACGATCGTCATGATCACAGCGAGAAAAATTGCCAGATACGCCGCATTCATCACAAATTTACGCATTTCGCTGTAATTTTTTGCCCCAAATTTCTGCGCGACAGGTACGGCCAGTCCCGTACAGGTGCCAAGACAGAAACCAATGATTAAAAATGTGATAGATGCCGTGGAACTCACGCTGGTCAGGGCGCTCAGTCCCAGATAACGGCCTACGATTACGGTATCCACCATGTTGTACATCTGCTGAAACAGATTTCCCAGTACCAGCGGTATGGAAAACTGCCAGATCAACTTCATTGGACTTCCAACAGTTAAATCTTTTGTCATAACTACTCCTTCCCAAATTATTTGTTTTCTGCATCCAGCAGCATCTGATAGATTTCACGTTTTCCAACGCCCCGGTCTTTTGCCACCTGTTTCATGGCACTTTTTCGATCCATACCGGTGCTTAAGTAACGCTCCATATGCTCTTCCACGGAAATGGCCTCCCAGGACTGCTGCTGCTCCTGCACCAGTTCTTCCCGGCTTCTTCCCTCGATGACTAACACACACTCTCCGCGGACGCCCTGCTCCTCATAGTAGCTGATTGCCTCAGAAAATGTCGTCTGAAACGCTGTCTCGAATTTCTTTGTCAGCTCGCGGCAAACCGTCAGTCTGCGGTCACCCAATGCATTCTGCAGTTCTTTTAACGTGCCAAGCAGATGATGCGGCGCCTCGTACACGATCAGCGTTCTTGTGTCATTTTTCAACTCTTCCAGCACGGCTGCACGTTCTTTTTTCTCCTTTGGCAAAAATGCTTCGAAGGAAAAACGGCGTGTCGGCAGACCGGACAGCGTCAATGCCGTAATGCAGGCTGCTGCCCCCGGAAGAGAAGTCACTTCGATGCCCTGTTCATAGCAGATACGCACCAGATCTTCGCCCGGATCGGAAATACCCGGTGTACCCGCGTCGGTAATCAGTGCGATATTTGTTCCCTGCTGCATTTTTTCCACCAGCTGATATGCTTTATCCACCTTGTTATACTCATGGTAGCTGGTCAGCGGTGTTTTAATATCAAAATGATTCAGCAGATGAATGGAATTCCTGGTGTCTTCCGCCGCGATCAGATCTACTTCTTTTAACGTACGCAGTACACGAAGGGTAATATCCTCCAGATTTCCAATCGGCGTCGCACATAAATATAATTTTCCTGCCATAATCCTCTTTCACCTCACAATCTGATACAACGTTTTATATTCACAAATTCAATATGTCCAAATCACATTTTGTATTTTAGTCAAATCAAAAAGTCCCCAGCTTCAATTGCAAATATTCACTCGACTCCCTTATACAAAACATAATTGATCTTTTTATTGCATACAATCAATGGCTTTAATATCCATATACATCGTATATTTCATCCGTATATTTTCCTGGCTCTTTGTATACAATCAGTGGTTTTTCCACCGTCATGCGGCTTCTGCCGCCCCGCAGTCCCTCGATCAGCACCATATTCGGCTCCCGATCCACATAAGGATATACGAGACGCATCCGTTTTGGTTCAATCCGGTACTGTACCATCAGAGAGATGATCTCTGCCAGACGAAACGGACGGTGTACCATATAAAAACGTCCTCCCGGCACCAGAAGGCGCGCGCTCTCCCGGATAATATCTTCCAGATTGCACAGTACTTCGTGTCTGGCGATGGTTTTCGCCTCATGCAGATTTGTCAGTCCGTGCTGCGCGGTCATATACGGTGGATTTGTCGTCACGACATGAAAAGAAGATGCTCCAAAAATTTTTGAAGCATCCTTAATATCACCTTCTACGATGTCGATCCGATCCTGCAGATCATTCAACGCCACACTCCGCCGCGCCATGTCCGCACTCTCCGGCTGAATCTCCAGACCGGTAAAATGTTTTCCATCGGTCTTGGCTTCCATCAAAATCGGGATGATTCCGTTTCCGCAGCCCAGATCCAGACAGTTTTCATTCTTTTTTGCCCGGGCAAAGCCGGACAGCAACACCGCATCCATACCGAAACAGAATTTTTCCGGATTCTGGATAATTCGGTAGCCATTTCGCTGTAATTCGTCGATTCGTTCTCCCGGCAATAGATTACTCATTTAACTTGGAATGACCTCCCTTGTCCTCTAACTCAGCAAGTTTGCGCATTTCCTCTTTGCTCAGACGCTCGCCATGATCTCTGCGGCGTTTGGAACGGAATTTCAGCTGTTTTACCGGATATTCACGAATTTCCTTTTCATCGCCCACATCCACAACGACTTTCACCAGCTGGCGCAGTACGCTGACACTCTGTACCTCACCTTTCAGACCGTCCAGGGTTGTCACGCGGTCACCCACATTCGGCAGACGGCTGTTTAAGTATTCGTAAGTTTCTTCTTCGTTTTTCAGACAACACATCAATCGTCCGCACACACCGGAAATCTTGGTCGGATTCAGGGACAGATTCTGCTCTTTCGCCATCTTGATAGACACCGGCGCAAACTCTGTCAGGAATGTGTGACAGCAAAGCGGGCGTCCACAGATACCGATGCCGCCGAGGATTTTGGTCTCATCACGGACACCGATCTGACGCAGCTCGATTCTGGTACGGAATACACTGGCCAGATCCTTTACCAGCTCACGGAAATCGATACGTCCGTCTGCGGTAAAATAAAACAGCAGTTTGTTGTTGTCAAAGGTATACTCTGCCTGCACCAGTTTCATGGCAAGACCGTGTTTTTCAATCTTTTCCAGACAGATCTTGTATGCATCTTTTTCTTTCTCATGGTTCTTTTCTTCGATGCGGTCGTCTTCCGGTGTCGCCATACGAATTACCGCTTTTAATGGCTGAACCACCTCATCGTCTGTAATGTCCTTTGGTGGGACAATTACGGTACCATATTCGATACCACGGGCAGTCTCCACGATAACGTGGCTGCCTCTCTCCAGTTTCAGGTTTTTCGGGTCAAAATAATACACTTTGCCCGCCTGACGGAATCTTACTCCAGTTACTTTTATCATCTAATGTTCTCCTTGATCGTCAATGCCAGCATTTCCATGGTCAGGTCAAAATTTACGTTTGCCCGGATCCGACGGTCTGCTGTCTCAATTGCTTCTAATATCTGCTGCAGTCCGCGATATGAGCATTTTTCCGCCTGATGCCGGATTTCCAGCGACTGTTCGCGGAAGATCAACTGCTCCTCTGAGCCTGCTGCTTTATATAATAACACATCCCGATACCAAAACAAAACCAAATCAAAAAATTCTCTGATATCGTCCTTGAAATCGTTCAGTGGTTTTATCTCCTGTAATAAATCATATTTGCGGACATCTCCCAGTCTGCGCAGAAGCGAGACGGTAAAGTCCTTCAGTTCATTAAAACGTTCTGAGGAAGCCAGCGCCACAGCACGCCCCACATTTCCACGGGCAAACGCCGCACAGACTTCCGCTTTGTAATCCGGCACCTGGCGTTTTTTCATCAGAAATTCCCTGATTTTTTCATCACTCACCGGTTTGATGTCAAGCATCACACAGCGGGAACGGATCGTTTGTAAAAACGCATCCGCATTCGTAGTCAGAAGCAGGATCACCGCATAAGCCGGCGGCTCCTCAATGGTTTTTAATAGTGCATTCTGCGCCTGCTGGTTCATTTTCTCCGCTTCATCCACAATGTATACTTTATATTTACTGCTGTAAGGCTTGATCTCTATGTCATGATTGATCTGCTCACGGATATCCGCTACTGAGATCGTATTTGGTTTTTCATGAGTCAGATAAATAATGTCAGGCTGATTGTTACCTAAGGCCTGCTTGCAGGAATGGCACTCCATGCATGGTTCCGCAATGATCTCCGGGTGCAGTTCTGCTTTCGGAAGCCCGGCCACCTGCTCACGCTTTTGAATGGATGTCTCACACTGTAGCGCCATTGCAAACGCCTGCGCCAGCATCATTTTTCCGCTGTCCTTCGGACCGTTGATAATATACGCATGAGATACTTTATCCATCACGATCGCACTCTGCAGGTGCGCAATCAGTTGTTCATGTCCAATAATCTCATGAAATCCTGCCATTACTGTTCCTCACTATCAATATCTGTTCTCACCTGTTCCCAGAACAGGATCTTTATTTCTAAAAACTCTCACTCAGATGTACTTGTTATTACTCACCACTTATAGAAGTGGGAGCCTTCTCGACTGAGCTAAAATCAAGAAACATGCTATCTATTTCATATAAGAAGCGATCTCCTGAGTGACCTGATCCAGGTCTTTATTCAGGAAACGTCTTGTAATCCTTGCCTTTTTCAGGTTTTCCTCGGAAAAATCCTGCTCATCCGCCAGAAATCTCCGACACATTTCCGCGTATTTCGGCTGTTTCTGGGAACGTTCCCGATCCAGTGCCCGCTGCAGACGCAGTCCATCGTCCACTTCCACATAAATCGGGCAGACATGCTCCACGCCAAAATAATCACGGATCTGCTCATAGGCTTCCAGTGTCCCGATCATCAGATAATCACTTTCCGCCAGTGAAATCTGTCCATCATCCGCGGTAAAATATTTCCACACGCCGTACACCGTATTGTACGCACGCAGTTCAATGATTTTTCCGGCATCTGCGAATTCCTTTACCTGATCTTCCGAGCAGAAAAAGTAAGATTCTCCCTCCACTTCTCCGGACCGGATCGGCCGGGTCGTATACGGAACCACACGTTTTACCTCCAGGTCTTCCATTGCCAGAAGACGGTTATAAATGGTGTCTTTTCCAGATGCACTTTTTCCCATCAGACAATAGATTTTTCCCATGATCACGTCCTGCTTTCTTTCTAAAAATCAGATTATATAAAAAAATGTTTTCCTTCTTACATAATCCATTTTCACTATATATCATTCATGCTTCTTGAACATAGTTCAAGAAGCATCCCTCGCAAAAACGCTCGGTCAATAGTTACAGTATATTACAGATTTCCAGCCTTTGTCCACTGTAATCTTTCATTCCTTCTACTTCCATATTCCGCTTCTGGCAAATACGCAGTGTTTCCAGGATTTCCTCTGTCACACGCTCTCCCGGTGCAAGGATTGGGATTCCCGGCGGATACAGATAAACAAATTCCCCGGACACAGAGCCTGCAGATCCCATCAAAGGTACGGTCTGCTTTGGTGCATCCATCGCCTCGGCGATCTCCAGTACTTTTTCTGCCCTGCAATAAATATCATCTGTGGTAAATACTTCATTTGATGCAGACTCTGATCTATCTCTCTGGTCAATCTCCTGCAGTGCTGCAAACAGCCGGTCAAATCCTTCCTGCGTATCCATAAGTGTCGTCAGCGCTGTCACATAATGCCCGGAAGCCATTTCCATCTCCAGATGATATTTTTCCGTCAACAGTTCTGCCAGTTCCTGGCCATGCAGCCCCGCGCCCTCAGCGCAAATCAGAATTTTTGAAGGATCGCGCGCCCAGATACCCGGATCATTTTCCCCGGTTTCTCCGATTTTTCCATCCGGAGAAAGCACTGCGATCCGTTGTAATGTTTTGCATTTTTCATAAAAATCATGCAGCCGTTCCTCGAATGCCGCAAACAATTCCGTTCCATGCTCCCGTAAAATCCGGGTACAGCGGTCAAGTCCCGCCATCAGAATATAAGAAGGAGAACTGGACTGATAAATGCCAAGGTAGCGTTTTACCCGCTCCAGATCAACCCATGGATTCTTTCTATAATGAAGTAATGCGCTCTGAGTATAAGCAGGCAAAGTTTTATGCGCACTTTCGATACACAGATCCGCCCCCAATGCCAGTGCTTTTTGCGGAAATCCCTTTGAAAAATTAAAATGGGCGCCATGAGCTTCATCCACAATCAGTGGAATTCCTTTTGCATGCACAATTTCTGCGATTGATGCAATATCCGAAAGGACACCATCATAAGTTGGTGAGGTCAGTAGAACCGCCTCCGTGTCAGGATACTGTTCCAGCATCGTTTTCACCTGCTCCGGCGGGATACTTCCCTGAATGCCAAAGGCTGTCTGCTTCGGATACAGATACGTGGTTTTCAGTTCTATCAGATATACCGCATGGTACACGGCTTTGTGGCAGTTACGCGCCATCAACAGACGACCGCCTTTTTTTACCGTTCCGCACACTGTCGCCAGCAGCCCTGCCGTACTTCCGTTTACAAGGAAAAATGTCTCATCCGCACCAAATGTTTCCGCCGCACGATCCTGCGCCTCACGTAAAACGCCTTCCGCATGATGCAGATTATCAAAACCTGTAATCTCCGTAATATCGATTTCTTCCGCGGTCCAATTCCCCATCGACTGGCGCTTGTGCCCCGGCATATGGAATGGGTAGGCATCCGTCTGACTGTAGGCTAACAGTTTTTCATCCAAATATTCCTCCATATCCTGCTTCATTTTCCCTTTCACACTCCTTTTCGTTATTTTTCCCGTTCATTTTGCGAAACACTGTATTTGCTATCATATCATATTTTTCCCTGTCATTATACTTATTTTTTAACAAGCATTTAAACATCCATGATTATTATATATCTCTGTATTTACATTACAATGCTACTCTATGTAAAAAAATGCCGATACATGGAACCTTCCACATACCGGCAGTTTTTCTTTGTCCGAACATCTTATAAATATATTTTTATAAAGATGATGTATTTACTTTTCTAATGTCTCAGACGAGATTCGATTAACGTACGTCTTTGTCGATCGGCTCTACTTTTAATACGCACATAGCGATGAGTCCGATAACAGCCATAACTGCCATGATGATATAAGCGAGCTGGCAAGTAGGATCGATTGAGTTACAAGCAGATACTACTGTGATACCAACACCTGTCATTACAGAGTTCAGCGGCTGAATAACAGAGAATGCGTTTTTGAAATCGTAACGTCCCCAGATAGCTGCTGTACAGGATACCATTAAGTTGGAAGATCCTCCTAACATTACAGCAAGAATCGGAAGGGAGATATAATGCAATACAGTTACATGTGTCAGGCAGCAAAGAACTGCTACAAATGCCAGGGCATTGATCAGGATACCTGTTTTCTTTGTACCGATCTTAACGTCTAACCAACCTACTACAATAGATCCCGGGATAGCAAGTACACCTGCGATACCAAGCATGGAAAGCACGGTATTCAGCTCATAACCCATAACCATGAATTTTGTTACAAAGTTGGACATGATACCCATAGACATAAATCCTGTGATACCAACTGCAATCCAGAGAACCCACATACGTCCTGTTTTCAGACATTTACCAGCTGTCCATTTGGATGTTTTTAAATATTCAAGCGCTGCCTGATGCTCAGCTTTTGCTTTCTCATTATCGAAGGACGGATCGTTATCCGGGTAACCACCTTTTTCTTCCGGAAAATCACGAACGAAAAGGATTACAATGATACCAACGACAACTGCGATAATTGCGATTGTAATGTAGTATGCAGAATATCCTACAGTTCCTACGAACATACCTGCTACTGCAGATGTTGTAGCTGCAGATAACGGATAACCTGCTGTACAAAGACCCATAGCTACACCACGTTTTGTCGGGAACCAGTGTCCGATGATCTCACCTGCAAGCAACATCGCAGATGCAAGAGAGAATGTATAGATTACTACATAACATACTACAACACCAACTGTGCTGTGTACCTGACCGATCAGAACCGTAAATACAGCTGTGATGATCATGCTCAGTCCCCAGTAAAGACGGATTGACTGTTTGTTGATCAGTCGGCCAAGAATAATACTACCAATGATACCAAACGGTACTGCGATAGTAGACATTGCGTAAACCGCGCTCTGATTGATACCAAGACCGATAAATACATCACGGGTTACGTTCAGTGAATCTGATGTCAGTGCTGAATACACATAACATGAGAAGAATGCCAGAATTACGATGATGTAACCTTTTACACCAAGGTTCCAGCTGCTGGTTTTCTTGTTGTTCATTTCACCTTTCCTCCTAAATACCATAAAACCATTTTTTTGTTGCAACAACAACTTCACCGGAACAGATATAAAATAAATGGAAAACATTCATTTTCATGACACATGCCGGATTCTATCTGCTATCTGAATCCCGCACAAACAGGAATTCCTATATAATAGAAAGCGACAGCGCATGGTTTCTGCCCTGAAAACATCGATATTTTAGCTTAAGAAAATCTTAAAGTCAATATATTTTCACCAAACCGCAGATCATGTATCTATCATTTGTGTGCACATTGCACAAATACCATATATACTAATGCATTTTGTGCATTACTATAATCCATTTTACGGATTTATAAGCTTCCATCCTTCCATTTTTGACGTTTTTCTGCCATTTTTTCTAAAAACATCCTCTTTTTTAATCCATTTTTGTTATTAAAAAGTCCTCTTTTTCGGCCCCAAATTGTTTTTATTTTTATACTTTTTTTAGAATTTCCTCGATTTTTTCTTGTATCATGCACGATTTCTATTAAATTTTTGTTAATTTTTTCTCAAGCTTTTCCATAAAAATAGCGATGGCCGGATTATAATTATTTTTCCTCCAGGCCATGGTAATGTTGTGGTCTTTTGCCTCAGGCACATCAATACTGCGCAGTACAACATGTGTGTTCTGACGCTCAATGGTGCGGTTCGAAGTGATTGCCACACCGTTTCCAGTCTGAACCCAGAGCATGACATCCTCCATTTTTTCCACCAGAAGGAAATCCGGATGAATGCCGCAGCGGGCACACAGATTCGTGATATAGCTGTATCCTTCCTCACTGGCTTTCGGGCCAAGCTGGATAAAGCGCTCGTCCTTCAGGTCTTCCAATGCCACCTGTTCCTGCTGCGCTAATGGATGATTGCGGTTCAGCATAATGCAGGAATCAAATTTCTGCACGTTCACCGTCATCAGATCCGGTTTGTCATACAGGGAAAATCCGTAAGTTAAGATCAGATCCAAATCTCCGGCAACCAGACGCACCGGTAATTCCCCCAATGAAAAACGCTCCAGGCTCATTTCAATATTTTCATAGGCTTCCCGAAACTCTCGGATAACATCGTCAAAAAGTTCCGAAATATCATAAATATCCAGAAAACCAATGTGCAGCTCCCCTTCATATCCGGAGTTGGCATATTTGGCCTCCTCCACTGCCTCTGCATAATCTGTCAGAAGTTTTGGCAGACGATTATATAGCACACTGCCACCCGGGGTCAATTTCAGTCGTTTTTTATCCCGGACAAACAGCTTAGTACCGAGTTCTTCTTCCATGGCATTAATCTGACGGCTCAGAGCCGGTTGCGTGATAAACAGACATTTGGCAGCCTCCGTAAAACTTAAGCATTCCGCCACTGTCACAAAATATTTGATTTGATTAAAAGTCATTTTTCCAATTCTCCCCCTGCATCTGTCTCCTGTTTTTTTGCGATTATACGCTTTTTTCATTTCCGATGTTTTTATAACATTCATATCCACGACAGACATCATTTCCTACAAATATTATACCTTGTTTTATAACCTGAATGCAACTTTTCCATTACCAAAAGGCATATTTATATAAAGCTTTTGCATGTATTGATAAAGATACATCACTAGGCAGTCAATTTCGTTCATGTTACACTAAATTTATCAGCACAATCCGTTTCTTGCGGACGTGATTGCCTTACAAAATCCAAAATCCATTTTTAACAAATAAACAACATAATTACAGGAGGTTTTACAATGAAGGTTTTAGGTATCGTGGCCGGACGCCACAACGGAAACAGTGAAATTTTAGTAAAAGAAGCTCTGCTTGCCTGTCAGGAGGCTGGTGCTGAGTGCAAACTGATCAACTTATTTGATTACAACATCGAGCACTGTACCGGATGCGAAGGATGTACCATGCAGATGGGTAACGTAGCAATGGGAAAAGCTGAAAAATACAACGGCTGTATTTTAAAAGACAAAGATGATATGGATAAGATTGTTCAGGAAATGTACACCTGCAACGGAATCATCGTTGGTGTTCCGACTTATGATCTGACACCAAGTTCTCTGTATCTGAAATTTGCTCAGAGATTCCTGGCTTACGAGCTTTCTTTCCTGCTTGAGATCGGTGCAGTCAAAGAAGATCCGCATATGGTAGGCGGACTGATCGCAGTCGGCGGTTCCTGCCACGACTGGCAGACACTTGCTCTGGAAGGCATGGGCGCAACCATGTTCACACAGTCTGTACAGGTTGTTGACCAGATGCTGTCCACCAGAAACGGCCGTCCGGGTAACGTATTACTGCGTGACGAGCAGATTGAGCGTGCTCACAAAATGGGTGAAAACATCGTGAAAGCAATCAATACTCCGGTAGAAGAGCGTGGATGGCTTGGTGATCCGGATCAGGGAATGTGCCCGAGATGTCATTCCGCACTGATCTACAAAGGCGACAAACACTGGGATGGTATCGAGTTCCCGTTCGAGTGCGCAGTTTGTGGTGCAGGTGGAGATCTGGTAAAAAACGAAAATGGCGAATATAAATTTGTACTGGCTGAGAATGGTCTGATTCGTGATCGAAATGTAAACTCTGCCCGTGCGGAGCACTTAAATGAGATTATTAAGACAAGAATTGATTTCTTTGAGCATATGGATGTGGTTCAGCAGAAATATGGAAAATATAAAGAGCTGAAATTCCCGGCAATCTAGGGTGGCTTAAAATACATGGCTATACTTTAAGTTTATGAAAGCGGACTCAGACAAATTTGTCCTGGCAGCTAACAATCGCTTACCAGGAAAAATTTGCTCTGAGCCCGCTATTTACGTATATATCTCTTAAGTTCTTTATTTACACAGTGAATTTGGTAAATTTTTGCGCCACCCTGCGCTTGCATGCCACAACGTAAGGGTAAGCAGTGTGGTTTCAAAGAACAGCCTAAAAAAAGGGACTCTGGCTATTTTTTCTCAGCGAGCGATTGTTAGCCGCGGAGACAAAATCGCAGAGTCCCTTTTCATAACCTACATTTTAAACCACACAATTACCCGAAACAAGCACTTAGCGTCCACCACGTCTATTCCATTTGCGATTATTTTTAATCGTTTTATAGCGGCGGTCACGTCCTCCTTTTCTGCGGTGGAAACGACGGATATTATTGTACAGGAACCAGATCACCAGAATGATCACCACGGCTGCTGCCACGCCGCCTCCGATCAACAACAGTTTATTTTTGCTGATGGAAATGCCGCTCTTTTTGCCGGTGTCGTTTTTGGTCGTGTCTGTTGATTCCGCTGCCGCAGACGTATCATTTTGCGCCGAGTTATCCGTCGACTGCACGGTTCCGGATTTCTCCCCAAACGGATATTCCGTCACTTTGGCACCGGTTGTCACCACATTTGCAGTTCCGACCTGTCTGCCTCCATAGGAGTACACCAGTGTTCCCAGTATACTGTCGCTGGCCTGATCGTAATTTACTTCCGCCTGTGTATCGAGGAAGTTTGCAGAAGCCGGAAGAATGATCTCCGCATCGTCATCTACTTTTGCAAACGCATTCCACTCTGTAAAAAGTGTATTATCGCTGCTCTGTGTCTTTTCGTAACGTGTCTCATTCTGCGCCACGTTATACATCTTGAAATTATCAAAACAGTAATCAAATAATGTTCTTGTATCAGAATACTGACCACCTGCGGTACAGCCCATAACGACACAGATCAGTGTCATACCATCTTTTTCCGCAAAGGTTACCAGCGTATTTCCGGCATCAGATGTCCAGCCTGTCTTACCGCCAATGCAGTACTCATACAAATTCTGACGTCCTTTGTATGCACTGATCATCTGATGATGGTTGTTCAGCGGTGTTGGGTCTGCATGTTTGTTTGTCGGTGGAATTTCATAACGCACAGTTCCCACGATTTTACGAAACATGCTGTTTTTGATCGCTTCTCTGGAGATCAGCGCCATATCACGGGCACTGACAACGTGGTCCGGATCCGGCAGACCGTTACAGTTGTTAAAATGTGTATTGGTACAGCCAAGTTCTGCGGCCTTCGCGTTCATCATATCGATAAATTTCTGATAGTCACCACCACCGACATGCTCTGCCACCGCATAAGAACACTCATTGGCTGATTCCAGCATGATTGCATACAGACACTGCTCCAGTGTCATCTCTTCGTCCAGATCTCTGGCAATATGAGAAGTTCCACCCTCATTTTCATAAACTGCAGTTGCACCAAAATGCACGATTTCATCCAGACTGCAGTTTTCCAACGCCAGCAATGTCGTCATGATTTTTGTGATACTTGCCGGATATCTCGGTGTATCAGCATCTTTTTCATATAAAACCGTTCCTGTGGCCGCATCCATGATGATGGCACTTCCGCCCTGAATTTCCGGTCCAGTCGGCCACTGTGCAGCCTGCGCCTGAGTGTTATCTGCGCTGGCATCTGTGCCCTCTGCATACGCTGAAGTTGTCCCAAATATGCCGACTGCCATTGCTACGCACAGAAAAACACCTCTCACTCTCTTTAATATTTTTTTCATTTCTTCCTCCAAATATGCCAAACAGACCGGGCCGTTTGCATACCTTCGCACCTTTATCTCTATTTTTCCCATAGATGTGTCAATTATATATTTAAATTCACATAATAATTATCATAGCAAAATTCACAAATTCCGTCCAGTAAAAACACCCATCCAGTGCCAAGAAACAGGACATATGGCAAAAAATTCATGCAATCTTAATAAATTCCCCTGCATTTCTCTGCCAAACAGCGGTATTTCTCTTGTCGCACCACGAAACTTATAGTAAAATACCAAGCAGACACAAAATGTATACCGTTTTGTGACTGCTTATTAAATCGTAGTTATTACAATTCCATTGCCTTTACAATGAAAATTTTACCGAAAATCATTTTTTTACAACGAAAGGAATTATTTTTATGAGATTAAGAAATGTACCGGGCTCCCGGGAAACCATCGCCGATCATCCGCTGTGTTTTCTTGAAGAAGATCCGCAGGCCGGCAACTGGCATACAATATTTGGAAATGACAATCCGATCCGCATTGAAGTAGGTATGGGAAAAGGTCAGTTTATCACCACCCTTGCACAGCAGAATCCGGATATTAATTACATCGGCATTGAGAAATATTCTAGCGTGCTTGTCCGCGCCCTTGAAAAAACAGACGCCATGGAGACACAGCCGGAAAATCTGCGCTTCATCCGTATGGATGCAGAAAATATCTGCAATATGTTTGCAGAACATGAAGTAGACGGTATTTACCTGAACTTCTCCGATCCGTGGCCGAAGGACCGTCACGCAAAACGCCGCTTGACTTCCCAGACCTTTCTTGGCAGATATGACAAGATTTTGAAGCCGGAAGGACATGTGGAATTCAAGACGGACAACAAAGACCTCTTCCAGTTTTCTTTAGAGCAGGTAGAACCGGCGGGATGGCATCTGGATGCTTTTACCTGGGATCTGCATCACGACGAAAAACTGAATCAGGGAAATGTCATGACCGAATATGAGCAGAAATTTTCCTCTATGGGAAATCCGATCTGCAAAATGATTCTTTCAAGATAAAATCCATAGATGTTTTATCAACGTTAATCAAAATGAGCCGCCAGAAATATTAGGCAGCTCATTTTTTAATCTCTGCAAATGAAGCAATTTCACGAATCTCTTCTTTCTTACAAAACTTTATTCCAATAAATCCATTTCTGCAACAGTCAGTTCCGAGCGCCACCCTTCTGCGGTAAGCAGTTTCAGTTTTTCACTTTTTGTAAAGCGTTTTATTCTGGCCTCACGGCTCATTGCTTCTGATTTCGTGTCATGCACTTCCAGATATACCAGCTGCAACGGGTCGCGTCCCCGTGTATATTTTGCTCCTTTTCCACTGCGGTGCTGCTCCAGGCGCGCTACGATATCATTGGTCCATCCGGTGTAGAGACTTCCGTCCCCACACTTTAAGATATATGTATAATTTCTTGTTACTTCTTTCATATCAGTTCTTTTCCCTGCTTATTTGTATTTTGCTCTGTTAATCTCATAAAAAAGTACCGGCATACACAGTTTACTTATTCAAGCAGAACATACATGAGATTTACGTACATAATACTGTCTCTCACATACCTTTGTCATCATGTTGAAAACTATTTTTACAAACCTCATATACATTCAACTTGAAAAATATTATAAAAAGCAATCGACCTGCCGTACTTCACCCATATACATCCCGAAAACGGATGCAGTTGTTTTTTCTTCGCTGCCAGATGCGACGTCAGACACCAGACAGCCAATGCTTCTCTTCCGTAAAACAGTATTCCGTTTCATCGATTGCGGATTTTATTCGGTATATTGTTATTATACACAATTCCAGGCAAAATGTGTGCTGCAAATGCAATCTTTAAAACACTCTGACTCATATAACAAATGAATCCTTGCAATCCCTTCGTTCAAGAATGCATCGGCATTTTTGCCACACAACATCTTACCCCAAAACACCCCTTATCTGATATAATCCATCGGGTCCACTGGTTTTCCTTCTTTTGTCATGGCAAAATACAGGTTTGCACCCTCCACGGAATAGTATTTTGTCGGCTCCGCCAGATAACCGATGGTATCGCCCTGACTGACATAATCCCCGGCAGAGACTTCCAGTTCTTTCAACTGTCCGTAAATTGCCTGATAGCTGTCTCCCAGACCGATGGTCACGGTCTCTCCTGTCTCCGCAGTGGTGTCCACACCGATGACTTGTCCATCTGCCGCCGCTGTTACTTTGTCATTTACATGCCCCCCAATGATCACCGCCGGATTATATTTGTACTGATCCAGCGTAGCAAAATATACGGAATGATCCATGCTGTAATTCAAAATAACGTTTCCTTCCAGCGGCCAACTGATGGTATCCGATGCTGAAAAATGCATCACCGGTTCTTCACTGGTCTGACTCTGCTCTGCGATTGCTCCGGTATCGGTGCTTCCCTGCACCGTATCCGTCTGTAATGTATCTGTCGCATTATTTTGTACACCGAAATTGTTAGAAACCTGCGACTCCGGTGTCTGGGTGACCATTGTTTCCTGTGTCTCATCATCGTTGGAAGCTGTGTCTGTTTCTGGTTCCACCCAGTCATTTTCTGCCAGTGCCACGGTCTCATTCTGTTCATTCTGTGCGGACTTTCGCTCATGCTGATATGCCCCCACCATAGTCACGACGGCTACCAGTGTCACCACCCCCGCCGTCACATAAGATTTCTGTCTGTAAATAAGTTCACGCCTTTTTTCCCGTTTTTCGTTATTTTCCGATTTTTTCTGTTTTTCCATTTTTCTCCTCCAGATTCCAGTTATAACTTATGGTTTTACTGATATTCTTTCCGAAAAAAATAGATTTATTCAATACAATAAAACAGGATGCAAAAATACGTGAAATGAACTATGATACCTACTATTCTAAAAAGATTCTATTCCTCTATAGCAATATATAATAAACAATGTTATATACCGATTTCTATATACACTCAACTTAACATTTACCATGATTTAATGCTGACACCAGTATAATAGTAAATTAAAATTTCACGACAGTTCTTCCCCTGTTTCGCCAGCTCATTTGCTCCATACTGACTGAGTCCCAGTCCATGTCCGATGCCTTTGGTAACAATACGGATTTTTCCATCCAGTTCAGACAAATAGAAACACGCGGAATTCAAATGTAATGCCTGACGCACTGCTTCCCCGTTTGCCACTGTTGTTCCATAGCTTACTTCCGTCACATAACCGGCACTGTCGCGTTTGGATAATTCCAATGCACCGGGCATTTGATTCGCATCCAACACCTCATCCTGAAAAATCGGTGCCAGCGCATTTACAAAATCCTGTTTTTCCATATAGCTGACAGACAAAAAGCCATCCGCCAGCATATCATCTTCGCTGTCGACGCTTTGCAGCCAAATGTAATCTTCCTGTCCCGGAACTTCAGATGAATTTCGGGTTTTGCAGTTTGCGGCGTAATGGTAAGCTGCCTGAATCGGCAAATTTTCATAGGTCAGGATTTCGTCAGAAGTCTCCTCCACAGCCTGTCTGAGTTTTTCCATGTTTGATTCATAAGAAGCCCCCCACAATTTCTTTAATTCCTGTTCTGTGTAGCTTTCCAATTCTGAATCAGATACAGACCAATCCACATATGAATCCTGGGTCTTTTTATTTTTATCTGATTCATTTTCACTTGTTGCACTTTTTTCTCCTGGCAAATTTTCTTCCGATAGATTTTCACCTGCTGCATCCTCATTCATTCTTTTTACTTCTTCCAGTGTTTTCTGATAGCTTTTCCACAGATTGGTTCGGGCAATAATTGTCTGTGCCTTCAGACATTCTGCTTCACTGTCTATCGATATTTCCCGCGCCACCACAAAGGGCAGCTGTTCTTCCATCTGGGCCTGCACAGGATCTGTCTGTTTTCCTCCAAAACCGCCCCTCACCCAGACAGTCAGCAAATACGGGACAAAAATAATTAATATAAAAATTGAGCCATAAAGTTTGAATTTTTCTTTCATTCTAAACTTTATGACTCAGATTATTTTTTATTCCACAGATATTTTATTTTCACATTCAAAAATACACTCCGTATTCTTGCTCTGAAATACGGAACTCATTTTTTATTTGATACAAATTCATAATCCATGAAATATGAAATTTGATATTCTTATCTAATAATTACTGCATCTCAGAAAACGCATTCGACAAAGCTGCAAATTCTGCAAGTGTCAGTGCTTCACCACGGATTGTCAGCGGTTTATCAATCGCTGTGATTGCTGCCTCAATCTGCTCCTTAGTGAAATTGATCTCACCGGAGTTTTTCAGTCCGTTTACCAATGTTTTTCTGCGCTGATTGAAAGATGCGCGAATAATACGAAACATCAGTTTTTCATCTTTGACATCAACAACTGGTGTCTCATGTCGGATCAGACGAATGACTGCGGAACCAACATTCGGACGCGGCATGAAACAGTTCGGTGGAACGTTTGCCACGATCTCCGGATTTGCATAATACTGTACGGCCAAAGACAGCGCGCCATATTCCTTGGAACCCGGGCCCGTCTTCATGCGGTCTGCAACTTCCTTCTGCACCATGATCGTGATGCTCTCGATCGGCACATGGCTCTCGAACAGTCCCATGATGATCGGTGTCGTAATATAATATGGCAGGTTGGCTACCACCTTGATCGGACAGCCGCCGTTTTTCTCTTCTACCAGTTTGTTGATATCTACCTTTAAAATATCTTCATTGATGACAGTTACGTTATCAAATGCTTTCAGTGTGTCGCCTTCCAGAATCGGAATCAGCACTTTGTCGATCTCCACCGCAACAACCTCGCGGGCTGCGCAGGCCAGATACTGCGTCATGGTTCCGATGCCCGGTCCGATCTCCAGGACAAAATCGTCTGGTGTAATACTGGCTTCATCGATAATGCGCTCCAGCACATGGGTGTCGATCAGGAAGTTCTGACCAAATTTTTTCTGAAATGCAAATTTATAACGGTTTAATACCGCAATGGTCTCCTGCGGATTTCCAAGATACGGTTTTGGTCTGTTTTCACTCATATGATTCTCCTATATTTCAACTATTCAGAGCCATCTCGATTAACTGAGCTTTTTTGCGAAGACTACTTCTTGAACTTGCTTCAAGAAGATTTGAAATACACTTCACTAATTCAATCTTCATCTCGATGTGGCTTCTCGCCAAATAGATTCACAGACAAAAGTGCTCATTCATGCCAGCATGACTCACACTTTTTCTATGAATCTGCTTGGCTCTGAATAGTTGCAAATAACTTTCTTGCATTTTCTTCGGTAACAGCAATCACTTCTTCTTTGGAAATCCCTTTCAGATCTGCGATTTCCTGTGCTACATAATCAATATACGCGGAATTATTCCGTTTTCCACGAAATGGTGTCGGCGCCATGTACGGACAGTCTGTTTCCAGTAAAATGCGCTCCAGCGGAATCTGCCTTGCAGTTTCCTTCGCCTTTTTCGCATTCTTAAAAGTAACCACGCCGCCAAGTCCGATATGATATCCAAGTTTTACATATTCCTGCGCCATTTCCGGAGAATAGGAATAGCAATGAATCACACCACGCTGATCTTTGCCACGGGCTGCGATCAGATCAAAGGTATCTTTTGCCGCATCTCTGCTGTGCACTGCGATCGGCAGATCCAATTCTTTTGCCAGATCCATCTGCTGTACAAACCAATGCTGCTGCACTTCGTGGGGCTGTACATCCCAGTGATAATCCAAACCTATTTCGCCGATGGCTACCACTTTTTCTTCGGTGCGTGCAGTTTCCCGCAGACGGGCAAAAGTCTCATCGTTTAAGTCTCCTACCTCGTCTGGGTGAACACCAACGGCAGCATAGACGAATGGATACTGGTGCGCCAGCTCCACACTTCGCCAGCAACCATCCAGAGACGCGCCGACATTTATGATCGTGCCGACATTCTGCTCTGCCATGCCGCGCAGCAGGACCTCTCTGTCTGTATCAAACTGTTCATCATCATAATGTGCATGTGTGTCAAAAATCATTAGCAGATCTCCGCTCCGGATGGCATTGCTTTCTCCGGTGTCATCAGGGACAGATTGCCCTCTGCGTCCTCTGCACATAACAGCATGCCTTCAGAAAGAACGCCTGCCAGTTTTGCCGGTTTCAGGTTTACAAGTACCATGACTTTTTTGCCAACCATCTCTTCCGGTGTGTAATGTTTCTGGATTCCGGAAACGATCTGTTTTACCTGGCTTCCGATTTTTACCTGAAAGCAAAGCAGTTTTTTGGATTTTTTCACTTTCTCGCAGGCAATGATCTCGCCAACCTGGAACTGCATTTTTCCAAAGTCCTCAAAAGTAATCTCTTCCTTCGGCTCAATGTCGATGACTTCCTCGTCTGCTTTTGCTTCCTCAGCCGGTGCTTCTTCTTTTACCTGCGGATGAAGTTCTTCTACTTTTTTCATAACCTCTGCAAGATCCAGACGTGCAAACAGGATTTCCGGTTTGTCTGTTACTTTCAGACCGTTCTCACGCAGACCGAAGGTTGCCAGATCATCAAAATCACGCTCTGTGCCGTTGATCTGAGCAAGGATTTTTGCAGATGTATCAGGCAGATAGCTCTTTAACAGCTCTGCGCCAATGTTGATGCTCTCTACCAGATTGTAAAGCACTTCTGCCAGACGATCCTGTTTTGTCTCGTCTTTTGCAAGTGCCCAAGGCATAGTCTCGTCGATATATTTGTTACATCTCTTGAATAAGGTAAATACTTCTGAAATTGCATCTGCCACACGCAGCTGATCCATTTTTGCAGCTACTTTGTCACGGGTTCCTGTTACAGCCGCTTTGAGGTCAGCATCTACATCTTCCTCAACGCCTGTTTTGTTTACCACGCCGCCAAAATATTTGTTGCTCATGGAGATAGTACGGTTTACAAGGTTTCCAAGGGTATTTGCAAGGTCAGAGTTTACACGCTCAACCATCAGCTCCCATGAAATGGTTCCGTCGTTTTCAAACGGCATCTCATGAAGTACGAAGTAACGAACTGCATCTACGCCGAAGAAATCTACCAGCTCATCTGCATACAGTACATTTCCTTTGGATTTACTCATTTTTCCATCGCCCTGAAGCAGCCACGGATGACCAAATACCTGTTTCGGTAACGGAAGATCCAGTGCCATCAGGAAGATTGGCCAGTAAATGGTATGGAAACGGATGATATCTTTACCGATCAGATGAAGGTCTGCCGGCCAGTTTTTCTTGAACAGGTCGGAAGAATTGCCATCTGCATCGTAACCGATTTTTGTAATATAGTTTGTCAGCGCATCCAGCCATACATATACGACATGCTTCGGATCAAAATCTACCGGAATACCCCAGCTGAAAGATGTTCTGGATACACACAGATCCTGCAGTCCCGGAAGCAGGAAGTTGTTCATCATCTCATTTTTTCTGGAAACCGGCTGAATGAACTCTGGATGCGTGTTGATGTAGTCAATCAGGCGGTCAGCGTATTTGCTCATTTTGAAGAAATATGCTTCCTCCTGAGCCGGCTGAACCTCACGGCCGCAATCCGGGCATTTGCCGTCTACTAACTGAGACTCTGTGAAGAAAGACTCACACGGTGTGCAGTACATTCCTTCGTAATATCCTTTGTAAATATCTCCCTGATCGTACAGTTTTTTAAAGATTTTCTGTACCTGTCTCTCATGATCCTCATCGGTTGTACGGATGAAGTTGTCATAAGAAGCATTCATCAGATCCCAGATACGTTTTACTTCTCCGGCAGTTTTGTCAACATACTCCTTCGGTGTGATGCCGGCTGCCTCTGCCTTTAATTCGATCTTCTGACCGTGCTCGTCTGTTCCGGTCTGAAAGTATACGTCATAGCCTTCCTGACGTTTGTAACGGGCAATACTGTCTGCCAGTACGATCTCATAAGTGTTTCCAATGTGCGGTTTGCCGGAAGTGTAGGCAATCGCTGTGGTCATATAATATTTTCCTTTGCAGGTTTTACACATAATCAAATCACTCCTTTTTGGTTTGTTTCATACGAACGGACTGATGAAAAATGACAACCGCAGACACGAACAATTTTCTGTGTCTGTTGCGCCGCTTATTTCCGCCTCCTTCCGCGAACTCACACGCAAACCCGGCGTGCTCAAACACACTCTCGGAGGCGGGCTATGCTCACAGCCACGACGAAAATTGTTCTACCGCCTTACGGTTGTCATTTTTTCATCAGTCCTGTTCACATTATATCGTCTCAACACGTCCATTTCCCTGATAATAAAGCGTATCACAGGCACCCAGAAAAGTCAATGAAACAGACCTTTATAACCTTGGTTTTTCAGCTCTTTCTGCTATTTTATTATTGATTCCTACAAATAAGTAGCGTTATAATAGATTGCTTGGAGTCATGCAGTGATAAAACGCATTGACTCTGTATCATAATGTATCTATCTGCTGGTTCACAGATAGATAAAAGAGATTCATATTTTAGGCAAAAACATTTGATCAAATTGATATAAGGAGGAATTGATATGGGGATTGCACTACATAAAAAGAAATCATCCGGTTCTACCTTGATGACAGAAGGTACGATCTGGAAACACATTTTGCTTTTTTCCATTCCGTTGATTCTTGGAAATATGCTTCAGCAGTTATACAACACCGTGGATTCCATCGTCGTTGGAAATTCTCTCGGAAGTGAAGCACTGGCGGCCGTTGGTTCCAGTTCTTCTCTGATTAGTCTGCTGATTTCCTTCAGTATGGGTGCCGCAGCCGGCGCCGGTGTTATTGTTTCACAGTTTATCGGAGCGCAGAATAAAAAAGGCATTCATGAGTCTGTACATACTGCTCTGGCCATCGCACTGATCCTTGGTATCGTGCTGACCGTGCTTGGTGTCACACTTTCCCCGCAGATTCTGCGCTGGATGGGAACTCCGGATGAGGTTA
This sequence comes from Lachnospiraceae bacterium, assembly GCA_963617435.1. GTDB lineage: Bacteria > Bacillota > Clostridia > Lachnospirales > Lachnospiraceae > Eubacterium_I. The sequence continues at coordinate 29,245 of CAVEOS010000002.1, read as the reverse complement.
TGCCACAGTCCGTTATTTATCTGCGGCTGTATTTTGCAGGGCTGCTGTTCAGCGTACTTTATAATATGGCCAGCGGTATTTTAAACGCAGTTGGAAATTCCAAACGTTCCCTGCTGTATCTGGCTATGGCCTCTTTTACAAATATTGTGCTGGATCTTTTATTTATCCCGGTGTTAAAAATGGGGATCGCCGGTGCCGCTATCGCAACGGATATCAGTCAGGTGATTTCCGCAGTGCTTTGCATGCTGTATCTGATGCGGGTGAATGAAGGTTATAAAGTATCATTGAGAAAAATTCGGATTTATAAAGATGTGGCTATTCGTATCATTCAGGTTGGTGTACCGACAGCTATCCAGAATACCGTTATTTCTTTTGCAAACGTGCTGGTTCAGTCCAGTGTCAACAGTTACGGTGCGCTGGCTATGGCAGGATTTGCGGCTTATATCAAGATCGACGGATTTAATATTCTTCCGGTTATGAGTTTCAGTATGGCCGCTACCACATTTGCGGGTCAGAATTATGGTGCCGGAAATATTAATCGTGTGCGAAAAGGCATGCGTGTCACCGTTGCCATGGGAGTCATTTACTGCCTTTGTATTGGCGGTATTTTGTTGCTGTTCTCGCATCCGATCATTGGAGTATTTTCCAAAGATCCGACGGTTATTGAATATGGTGTCCGTGCCATGTGGTACTTCTGCCCGTTTTACTTTATGCTGGCCATCATGCATGGTCTGGCAGGCGCGATCCGCGGAATTGGAAAGTCTGTACCTCCAATGGTTATTATCCTGATTTCACTGTGCGTTTACCGTGTCGTATGGATTCAGCTGGCTGTGCCGCACATTCCGACCATTGATGGCGTGTATATGGTGTATCCGATTTCCTGGCTCATTGGTGCGATACTCATGATCATTTATACGAAAAAGGCGTTTCCGAAGCAGGTTTCTGCGGAAATTTAAGTTATTAAAAGGGTCTGGTTTTATTTTGTCTCCGCAGCTAACAATCGCTCGCTGAGAAAAATAAAACCAGGCCCTTAATTTACGTACACAACAACGGTTATGCAGCCACTAATCTGTTTCGCTATAAAATCCGTCTATTACTTACATCTAATGTGTAACCGCATGTAAATGCGTCACGCAGCGTAGTGTGGATGAAAATTTCAACATATCAATGCGTAAATGGAAAAAAGTCTATTTTTTCTCAGCGAGCGATTGTTAGCCAATGAGACAAAATAGACTTTTTTCCTTTCACAATATCAAATTTTCATCCACACGAAGTAAGATTTACTCTTCAGTAGTCTCTTCGTCTTCAAATGCTTCCTCAGCTACCGGTGCATCTTCTGCCTCAGCATCAGCTTCAGCAGTCTCCTCGGCTTTTTCCTCAGAATCTACCACTTCACCTTCGTATACTTCCGGCTCTGGTTTCTCACATTTTGCACCACAGGACGGGCAGAAGTTTGCATCATCAGCAACAGCTCCACCGCAGTCCGGACATCTTCTGATTCCACGGATATCATCTTTTGTAGATTTTAATTCTCCGATCTCTTCAAAAGCGGCTTTGATCTCATCGATCTGCTCATATTCCGGATTCTCATCATCTTTGTGTGCATGATAATAAGCCTGTCCGAGATCCTGATAAAGTTTGCGAATTGCACCTTCACGCTCCTGAATATCTAATGCGATCTTCGCTGTATCTTTAATCTCCTTTGCTTTGCTTAAGCCTGTTTTTCCTGCTGTGGAAATTGTGTTTCTTAATTTGTCAAAAAAAGCCATTTTCAAAATCCCTTTCTAATCTTGCTTTCAAGATTTCCGTCAATTAATTTAACTTTTCCTATATTATACCGCAATTATCCTGTGACACAAGGAATTTTTTATAAAGTTTTTATTAACTACTTTCTTCTTTTTACCCAACCGTAATTTTGCAACTCTGTCCTAAATGCTGATCGACGTGGATATTCTGCCGCATACCTGGACATAAACATCTGCTTTCCACCTCTTTCTCCCAGATATTCCCGGATTTCTCCGATTGCGGCTATGTAAGAAGCACATTCTCCATAATACTTTCTGCGATTCGCATCCATAATCCCCGCCACACGTTTTTCCATCTGCTTTTCAATATGTCTGAGAATTTTTTCCCGGTCACTTTCTCCTATCTCTGTTTCCTTTTTCCATTTTATAAATATATCTGTAAAAAATGACATTTCATCCTTTGCAGCATTTTTTTCTGCCCCTTGCTATATGCTGCAATGTCAAATCCAAATACATATCTTGTGATTTTTGCCATCTCAGAAATTCCTTTTCCAAGATTTTTACCATCAGACAGATAAAAAAGGAAAAATGCCAGTCCCTGCTTCATAAAGGTAGCCGACCATCCAAGTGCATCTTTCTCACTCACACCAAGCCGCAGAACTTCCATGAACTCTCCACCTAACAGGCGAAGTACATAGACCATGTTTTTTCCGGGTTCATTTTCTGCCAGTTCATTTACACGCATACTTCCATAATCATAATAACCGGAATATCTGTCACCTCTACGGATATAAGCAGAATATATCTCTTTTAGTTCCTGCCTGCAGATATCCTGGTTCGCACTGTTCAAAAATGCACGTAAATAATTGACTGCATTTGTATCAGACCGAAACGCTTCCACATAATATTTTTCTATAAGCAAACGATCAGCATTTACTGTAATAGCATATTCTGCTGTTTTTAAAGCCACTTCACTTCGAATTATAAGTTTATCACTGATACGTTTTACACCATCTGCACCGATTTCCATGGCTTTCTTCGGCGTCAATTTCAAATCTTCCAATAGTTTTTTATACAGTCCCGGATGTGTATGAACAAATTTTTGTGCATTTTCAATTTTTGTATCTATATCATTGGTCAGTTCTAACGCTTCCGTATACAGCTGTTCTGCCAGTCTTCCAGGTATTGCGCCAAGATAATTGATCCAATCTTTCAAAAATACATCAAAATCTTTCAGATCTGCATCTGCATATTGCATCAAATTCTGTAATTTCAGGTCTTTAATATCTGCAGTAATCTCTGCATTAGAAAAAATTTCATACAATGCATCTGGGACTTCATCTGGTTTTTCATACATATAACTGGCATACATGGTATCCATAGCCACCTGCCTCAAATCCGCATGGAGAAAGCCATTATGTTTCATTTCATGTAGTTCAACATATGCTCCACCATATTCTCCGTCTGTCTGAATTGCTAATGCAAAAAATCGTCTTCCGATTTCCATTGCATACTGATATTCCTCTGCATCTGTACATGTGTGAATAAACTTGCAGACTCTGTCCAGATCTTCCCCTATTTCATCCGGATCCTCATAAAGTATTTCATCCACAGAACTGTTATACCAGTCATCATATTCTTCATTATATTCTTCCAGAAGACATTTTTCTCCTTCTTCTAATGCGTGTAAAATCCCACTCCAGTGTTCATACTGTTGTTTAAACAACGACTGATTCTTTTGTTTTGAAGATACTTTACCTGATTTTTCCACATTTTTTATCATCTGAATAAAATCATTTCGCGATGACTCCGGTAAAGTACGTGCAACCTCATGTATAATTTGTAATAATTTTTCTTTGTCATACTTTTTTGCTATTTCATCGACTTCATTTATAAATTTTGTAAGATTCATCACCAGTCCCCACACTCCTTCTAATTTTTCAATGCTGTAATCGGCACAACAAGCACACCATCCGGTCTCTTATAAGCTGCATTTGACAATCCACATATTACACACAGAGAAGCTGGCTCTTTTCCACCATCTTTCTTTATTTCTTCTTTTATTTTCAATAAATTCTCTGCTGCCGCCTCAATCTGATTTGCCCCAAGCTTTATCTCAAAACCACACCAGGATCCATCCGGCAGAGATATCACTGCATCCATTTCATTATTGTTATAATCCTGATAATGGTATAATTCCGCACCAAATGTCTCCGCATATATTTTCAAATCCCGTTCACAGAGTGTTTCAAATAAGAATCCCAGTGTATTCAAATCTCCCAACAACATTTCCGGTGTTGCCCGCAATAATGCCGCTGCCAGTGACGGATCCGACAAATGCCTTTTCTCTGCCTGTTTTACCCGAACAGAAGAACGTAATTTTGTGTCATACGGTTTTTGATTATCTGTAAGAAAAAGTCTGTTGAAAATATCCAGATAGTTTGCCACTGTTTGTATATCAATATCTTCATCATCTATCTCTTTCATGTCGTTTTTCAATCTTTTGTTTGTTACTGTTGTTGCCTCATTTCTTGCCAGGGCTCTTAACAATAACTCCATTTTATGTCGATCTCTCTTTATATTATCAATACGATATACATCATCATCAAGTACAGCATTGATGTATTGGATCGGTAAATATGATGCCTGTTTCAAATTCGTTTCCTGATTTGCTGGCCAACCACCACGAATAATAAAATCAATGAGTTTTCGCAAATCCACTTCGCCTAAAATTTGGGGTTCTATTTCGCCTTTGCATACATCCTGAAGCGATACCACTCCACTAGATCCTCCACATTCATATAAGGACATTGGGCGCATTCTGAGTTTTGCAATGCGTCCCGCTCCACTGTGTAGAATGCCTTTGTGATTTGGAGTTGCAGATCCAGTCAGAATAAATTGTCCCTTCTGACCAGTCTGGTCAACTTTATAACGTACTGCATCCCAAAGTTGTGGCACTTCCTGCCATTCATCAATCAAACGCGGCATATCACCCTCAAGCACTAATGAAGGACTCATCTCTGCTAACTGCCGATTTTGAAAATTTCCTTCTGGATTTCCAATCATGATTTCGCTACTGCAATGAAACGATGAAGTCCATGTTTTTCCACACCACTTTGGACCTTCAATACACAATGCGCCAAAAGTTATCAGATACTCTTCCACTAAATTATCCATCAGTCTTGGTTTGTAATTCTTTTTTTCCATAAACCTCTCCTTTTTTGCGCAGAACTCATTTTTAATATCCCCTGATAATAATGTTATTATACTTCAATCCGATAGATTTGGCAATTCCAATCCGATAGATTTTCCTATTTCAGTCCGATAGATTCGGCAATTTCAATCTGACAGATTTCTGTTTCTTATTCCGATAGATTTGAGAATTTCAACTCGATAGATTTCCGTTTTTCACTCCCACAGATTCAAAAAAGGACAGCACCCGCAGGTACCGTCCCTTTCTGAAAATATGATTTATGGTTTTAGACTGAATTTCTCTGTTATGTTATTTTATTTTCTTCCAACTAATGCATCATCTATCGGTTTTCCAGCCTCTTTACGATATGCATCATCCACTGATTGTAAAAGGAATTGTGGCTGTCATCGGTTCCCTTTTTGACAAACGTACCCCACAGGAAATCTGCGGGGCACACATTGATTTTCTTGAAAAAACTCCATTAAAGGGACAGATCTCCACTGATCGTTTTCACGGCATGCAGACCGTGATCCGGCGGATTCAGGATTACAGTACTTCTCTGACGCAAATGTAAACCATATATGCGGCATAGACAGCAAGCATGCTCACACCGCCTGCCCGTGTCAGAAGCTGTTTTTTCCATACAAGAGTCATAATATATACACTGACAATAATCAAAATCACAATATCGATCAGGTTATTCATGTTCATTGCAATCGGACTGATGGCAGAGGCAAGTCCACCTACCAGCAAAATATTGAAAATATTTGATCCGATCACGTTTCCAAGTGCCATTCCCGCCTGATTTTTCTTCGCTGCCACAACGGATGTCACAAGCTCCGGCAGAGAGGTTCCAATCGAACAGATCGTCAGACCGATCAATGTCTCACTCAGGCCAAATCCACGGGCAATCACCTCTGCCTCATTTACAACGAGTTGTCCACCAACCACGATTGCTGCCAGACCACCGACAATATAGACTAGACATTTCCATATCGGAAGGTCTTTTATCTCTTCTGCTTCAATATCTTCGCCTGACTGCATAGATTTTCTGGCTGATCTGACCATCCAGAACAGAAAGAAGGCAAAAACCACAACCAGAATAATACCATCCGCATGTCCGACTGTCATTCCGATCAGTCCCATAATTCCAATAAGCATTGCTGCTACAATAGAAAACGGAAATTCTTTCTTTAAAGTTTCTTTCTTGATCACCAGCGGCTGAAACAGCGCACAGACACCGCAGACAACCAGCAGATTAAAAATATTTGATCCGATCACATTACTGATCGCCATTCCGTTACTTCCCTGCAAAGATGCTGATATACTGACTGCACATTCCGGAGCACTCGTTCCCATGGCCACAATGGTCATTCCGATAATAAATACGGGTACCTTAAATTTTTTCGCGATGGCACCGCTGCCTTCCACAAAATAATCAGCGCCTTTGACCAGCAGTGCAAAGCCAGCGATCAGCAAAATTACCGCTATTAACATATCATATTCCTCCTCAATCTCAAAAATTGTTTTCTATTGCATATTAACTGAAAATCCCAAGATGTTCCAGTAAAATTTTTACACCGATCCCGATCAGGATCACTCCACCAAGAATTGTTGCCTTGTCCTTGAATTTTGTCCCAAATACGTTTCCGATCAGCACGCCTGCAATCGTAAAACCAAACGTGATGCAACCGATCAGAGTTACGGAAGATGCCAGTTTTACCTGCAGAAACGCAAATGTGATGCCGACAGCCAGTGCGTCAATGCTTGTAGCGATCGCAAGCAGAAAAAATTCCTTCAGATCGATACGCACGCTGTCGTCCGGACAGACTTCTTCGTTTTCCCCCTTTTCTTTGATCACATCCAGGATCATTTTTCCACCGATTAGGGCAAGCAGGATAAATGCGATCCAGTGGTCAATGGCTGTGATGTAAGACTGAAACTGACTTCCCAAGAGCCATCCAAGTGTCGGCATCAATGCCTGAAATCCTCCAAAAAATGCTGCCAGCACAAGCATATATTTTTTGTCTACTTTTCGCATGCTTAAGCCTTTACAGATTGATACCGCAAACGCATCCATGGAAAGACCGACGCCGATCAGTGCCAGTTCTAATAAACCCATAATTTAATTCCTCCGTATTTTTTTGTTTTCTTAATCTTTCACTTACTTCTAAGGTTCATACACAATTTTTCATCTTCTATTGCATATTGCAATCCAATTTTCATGCAACTCTGCCAGAAGATTCCTGTATACTGTCATATTATTTTCTCAAAAAAAGAGACCCATGTATGCCATAGAATTAAAAACTAATCCGTATTGACATACATGAGTCTCATTCATTAAGATTTGCCAGATTATCCTAAAAACGATAAACAGGTTGTTGACAAATCACACAATTCTTACTGTGCAAACTACTCCCTCACGAAGTTCTTTAAAAGAATATCTTAATGAGAGCGATTTGTCAATGTTTTTTATCCTTTTATTTCCAAAAAAATCTCAATAACATTTTTATTTTTCAGTAACATTTATTTTGTTATTATCAAATTTTTTTGTTACTATAAAATATCAATATACTCCCCTGCAAGTGCCTTATTCATACTACGCACCGCACAGAATTTTCCGCACATACTACAGGTATCGCCGTGATCTTCCTCTGGACTTCTGCTGTCGCGGATCGCTCTGGCCGTATCCGGATCCAGTGCACACGCATACTGTGCTTCCCAGTCAAGTTTCTGGCGCGCCTCTGCCATCTTGTCATCGATGTCGCGGGCTCCCGGAACACCTTTTGCGATGTCAGCCGCATGCGCTGCGATCTTGGATGCGATGATTCCCTGTTTTACATCATCGACATTTGGCAATGCAAGATGCTCTGCAGGTGTGACATAACACAGGAAAGCTGCGCCGTTCATGGCTGCCACAGCGCCACCGATGGCACTTGTGATGTGGTCATAACCCGGTGCGATATCGGTTACGATCGGTCCCAATACATAGAACGGTGCTCCCATGCAAATGCTCTGCTGCACTTTCATGTTTGCGGCTACCTGATCAAGCGGCACATGTCCCGGACCTTCTACCATAACCTGTACATTGTGCGCCCATGCTCTCTTGGTCAGCTCGCCAAGTCTTACCAGTTCTTCGATCTGGCATACGTCTGTGGCATCTGCCAGACAACCCGGTCTGCAGGCATCACCCAGAGAAATGGTCACATCGTATTCCTCGCAGATATCAAGGATTTCATCATAATACTCGTAAAACGGATTTTCCTCTCCGGTCATACACATCCATGCAAATACCAGACTTCCGCCACGGCTTACGATATTCATTTTACGTTTATGTTTTTTGATCTGTTCAATGGTCTTTCTTGTAATTCCACAGTGGAGTGTCACAAAATCTACTCCATCTTCGGCATGCATCCGAATCACATCAACGAAATCTTTGGCCGTCAATGTTGCCAGATCTCTCTGATAGTGGATGACGCTGTCATATACCGGAACCGTACCGATCATGGCCGGACATTCGCTTGTCAGCTTTCTTCTGAATGGCTGTGTATTTCCGTGGCTGGACAGATCCATGATTGCCTCAGCGCCCAGATTTACCGCGCTCATTACTTTCTGCATCTCGATATCGTAATCTTTACAATCTCTGGATACCCCCAGATTTACGTTAATCTTGGTACGCAGCATGCTGCCGACTCCCTCCGGATTCAAGCAGGTATGATTCCTGTTTGCGCAGATGGCTACTTTACCCTCTGCTACCAGCTTCATCAGCGCCTCGGACGTCATATGTTCTTTCTTCGCAACTGCCTCGATTTCCGGTGTCACGATTCCTTTTCTTGCTGCGTCCATCTGTGTTGTGTAATTTCTCATGATGTACTCCTTCTCCCGGTTTTACCGGATTTTCTGAAATTAAATTTACAACATTTTTCTTATGCGACAAAAGGTGGTGCCCCCAATCTGCCGCTGTGCATTACCTTATTTACGTTACAGTTCACTCATCACATGTGTTCAGGTAATGATCATGCTTGCATGAGGAATTACCTGAATACATAGTGATGAAGGGAGCGCCTTTTTATGAGCAAAAACAGTAGCAATAGCTACGGAGAAGCCCAAAAGGGCGTTTTGCGAATGGTGCGTGTGAACTGTTACATTCTTACAGCATATTTTCCTATTTTTTATTGGCTTACTTTCATTTTTGTTCTGGCCGGATGTCTGTATGCATTGATCACACCGCCTTTTTGCAGCGCTGTTACCAGAAAATATGCAAGGATACTTCCCGCAACTGTGGAAACAAGAAATGGCACAATGTATACAAACAAACCGCCCGGATTCAGTCCCATAAACAGTTTTGCAACCGGATAAGCTGCAAGTCCGCCAAGGATTCCGGTTCCGGATGCCTCTGCGATACAGGTCAGCCACAGTTTTTGGAATGCCATGTAAGCCAGACCACAGCATAATGCGCCGATCATACTTCCCGGAAATGCCATCAGGCTTCCCACTCCCAGAAGATTACGGAGCAGGCTTGCACAAAATGCAATGCCGACCCCCCATCCCGGACCAAGTACAACCGCTGCCAGAATATTTACCATATGCTGAACCGGTGCACATTTACTGCCAAAAACCGGAAAACTGAGCAGACTGCCGACAACCGCAACTGCTGTCAGGACTCCTGCCATCGCCAGTTTTTTCACTGTGTCACTCTGTTTCATTTTCTCTTAACCTCCTTTTTCATCGTTTGCTGTTTTCATGTTGCTTATTTTTTCCACCAAAATACAACTCTCATTTGCAATCTGCTATAAGTACATATCCGGTAGTAAAAATCATTAATTTTCAGATGTAAGTTTGTTTCTGTCATTAATCCATCTGCTAATGTAAATTTGTTTATCATCACTTAATCTTCTGATTTAAGCTCAGCTTTATCATTGCTTAATCTTCTGACGTAAACTCATTTTTTATCGCAAATCCGTGATCCATCGGTCCGCTTCCTGCTCCCAGATCCAACATTGCTGCCAGTGCGCCGGAAATATACTCTTTTGCGCGCTCTACTGCTGCTTGCAGATCGTAGCCTTTTGCCAGATTGGATGCGATTGCGGAAGAAAGTGTGCATCCGGTTCCGTGGGTGTTCGGATTGTCGATACGTTTGCCTTTGAACCAGTGATATTCACCCTTTGCAAAAAGCAGATCGTTGGCGTCATTTAACTGGTGACCGCCCTTGCAAAGCACGGCGCAGTCATATTCCTTTGAAATCTGCTCTGCTGCTCTGATCATGTCTTCGGCACTTTTGATTTCCATCCCCGTCAGCACTTCTGCTTCCGGAATATTCGGTGTCAAAACAGTTGCAAGCGGAAATAATTTCTGTTTTAACGTATCAATCGCATCCTCGCTGATGAGGCGCGCACCGCTGGTTGCCACCATCACCGGGTCAACCACGATATTTTTTGCCTGATACTGATTCAATTTTTCTGCAATGACACAGATCAGTTCTTTTTCGGAAACCATGCCGATTTTGACTGCATCCGGGAAAATATCTGTAAAAATACAATCAAGCTCCTGTCCTAAAAACTCCGGCGTTGCATTTAAGATTCCTGTGACACCGGTCGTGTTCTGGGCGGTCAGGGCAGTGATCGCACTCATGGCATATACGCCATTGGCCATCATTGTCTTGATATCCGCCTGGATACCGGCGCCTCCGCCGGGATCACTTCCGGCGATCGTTACTGCTGTTTTCATAAACTCCTCCAATACTTCCTAAAATCATTTAATGTCTGCAAATATAGTTCCCCTGTCTGGCACACACCTTCCTGATCCGTCTCCCCGTCAGCATCATATACGCCAATTGCCAGAAATCCTGCCTTTTTTGCAGTTTTCAGTGCATAAAGAGAGTCTTCAAAAACCAGTGTTTCTTCCGGTTTTGTTCCAAGGCTTTCCGCTGACAGCTGATAGATCAGCGGTTCATGCTTGCTGATGCCTACTTCTCCGGTGGTATAAATCTGCTGCAGATACTCAAGCAGACCGGTTCGCTGCAGTGCTTTTGTCACATGCTCCCTCGGACTGGAAGTTGCTGCAATCATCTTTACATTTTGATTCTGCAAAAACTGCAACAGTTCTTTTGCGCCTTCTTTTGGCTGCACTTCGTAAAAATAAAAGTCCTGGATCATCTGCTCGATGCCGTTTAAAATTTCCTGTGGTGTATCTGGCAGATGATACTGTGCTTTCAGATAATCTGCGCCCTGCTCCATACTCATGGAAAACAGGATCTGATTCAAACCTTTTTCCGGTTGAATACCACGTTTTTTCAGATACCGCACTCCCAGGTCATTCCAGACTGACATGGAATCCAATAGTACGCCGTCCAGATCAAAGATTGCGCCACGGATACCATTTCCCTGAAGTCCATCTTTCTGCTCTGTCTTATCCTGAACAAAATTGCCCTGCATTACATCTTTCTGACTCATGCTTTCACCATCTTCTCGGTTGCTGTTTTCAGATTTTCCGCTACCTTTTTGATATCCGGTTGAGCATAAATCGCACTGATCACCGCGATACCGCAAATGCCACTTCCAGCAAGTGTAGAGACATTTTTCTGTGTGATTCCACCAATCGCAATGACCGGAATAGATACCGCTTCGCAGATTGCCTTTAAGATCTCATGCGGCACTTCTGTTGCATCATCCTTGGAACCGGTCGGGAATACCGCGCCGACGCCCAGATAATCTGCGCCGTGCTTTTCTGCTAAAACCGCCTGTTCTACCGTCTGCGCTGACACACCGATGATCTTGTCCGGTCCTAATTTTGCACGGACATCTCCGGCTTCCATGTCGCTCTGTCCCACATGTACACCGTCTGCATCCATCGCCAGAGCGATATCCACATTGTCATTGATGATAAATGGTACGTTATACTCACGGCAAAGTGCCTGCAAATCCTTTGCTTCTTCCATAAAATGCGCTTCATCCAGCTGTTTTTCTCTTAACTGTACAAAGGTCACTCCGCCGTCCAGGCTTTCCTTCACAACAGAATGCAAGGTTTTTCCATTTAACCAGTGGCGGTCTGTGACTGCATATAAAAGTAACTGGTCCTTTGTCAAAGTATTTCTATCGAATTTCATATTTTGCCCCCTTCTCTAATGTTTCCGCACTCATATTGTAAACGGCATCGATAATGCGGTTGCGATAAGTAGAATTGCCATCGCCTTCCTGCATGTTGCCCCAGCCGATCTCACCAGCCAGTCCCATCACGCAGACTGCTGCCGCAGCTGCTTCCAGTTTATTGTCCGGATTTGCGGTAATGTATGCGGTCATCACACCGGATAACTGACAGCCGGTTCCGGTGATTTTTCCCATTTCCGATCTGCCATTACGGATGACATAACAGTTCTCTCCATCACTTACCAGATCAATTGCACCGGTAATGGCCACGATGGAACCGCTCTGCTTTGCAAAATCTTTTACAAATGCAACGGCCTGATCCAAGGTATCCTCTGTCACAGCATCTGCCACATCCGCATCCACACCCTTTGTGGTACCGCTGCCGGAAGCCAGTGTCTTGATCTCAGAAATATTGCCGCGAATCACCGTTGGATGCAGCGTATCCATCAGTTCAATGGCTGTATTTGTACGAAGTGCCGATGCACCTGCGCCAACCGGATCAAGTAAAACCGGATGTCCCAGTTCATTTGCACGTTTTCCGGCAAGCAGCATTCCTGCGATCGTGCGTTTATTTAACGTACCGATGTTGATATTTAAACCGCCGCATATGGTTGTGATATCTTCCACTTCCTCTGCCTCATCTGCCATGATTGGGCTTCCGCCACAGGCAAGCAGTGCGTTTGCCACATCATTGACAGTGACATAATTTGTGATGTTGTGTACCAGAGGTACCTGTGTTCTTACATTTTCCAGACATGTTCCTAACATTTCTCTTTTCTCCTTAGCAATTGATCGGGCTCCCTGATCGAGGAATACTTCCTGAACATCGTTCAAGAAGGGCATATTTTGTGCACTACAAAAGCGGATATACCAAAATCGGTATATCCGCTTAATAAACAATACAAAAAAATACTGCATCCGCTATATCCCTACGTTGGCATTATCCAAATCAGGTTACGGGTCCAGACCACCTAGTCTGTTCTCAGCCTGCTGTCGGCAAGCTCCCCTGTTGTCTTATTCTCTTATCGTGCTTTACATTTTCTGCACTTTGCATCTTCTGTAAACTGTCAGCCAGTCAGAAATCTCCCGGGCACCTGCAGAGGTGGAAGACATCTCACATCCGATATTGTCTGACGTTTTATTTCGGACACATTCATTGACTGACGACAGTATAGCACTCTGGTTTTTGAAATACAATAGTTTTTTACGAAAACACCTTTTTTTATTTCATAGGACGAACTTTGTAAAAAAATGCTGCTTTCATCAGCGTTTCCTTAAGGCATTATTTTCACTACTGCAGTATTTGCATAAGTCATCGGATGGGTATGTACAAAAAAGACATCCCCTGCAATCGGTGCACGCAGTTTTTCCCGCACAGTTCCATCATATGGATCGTGGATTTCTGCCAGCAGATCATCTTTTTTCACTGTCTGTCCTACGCGGACACAGCTTTTAAAAACACCGGCAGTATACGGCCGCACTGCAACAAGTGCGCCATCATCCACCATGCGGGAATCCACATGGACAGGTACATTACTTTCCCTCATTTTACCGGATGATTTTGTCACACCGATTTTGCTGCCATCCTGCATTTTACCGGACGGATCTGTCCTGTCCGCTTTGCAATCACACACACAACTTTTCACAGTATCATCCAGCATTTCCTCCGCAATCATGAAGTTCAGCACGGAAGCCACCATCTGTCCGGCACTTTCCTCATCAATCCGCTCCGTTGTAGTCGAATAAAGGCTGAATGCATCAGTCTCCCATATCTGCCAGTTGTAATTCAGCGTTGTTGTATCGTAAGGACGCGGTGCCCGCTTCACGATATAAGGCAGACCAAAAGACTTCGCTTTTTCCCGGTAATCCCTGCCCGTATCCATGATGCGCACATGCGGTAGAAAATCGCCCGGCATATAAAATGACGTAAATTGAATACCATTGTGATAACCTGTCACCGCCTCAAAAATACCGGCCGCAATTCTCTGTGTCGTTTCTCCCAGATCATATCCCGGAAACATCCGGTTAATATCCGTATTGTCCGTCGGCCAGAAACGTTTTTCCAGGTTCATCGAGTAAGGATTTCCCGAAGGGATCACCATAATCTGATGACCAGGCAATATTTTTCCATCCGCTTCAAGTTCCGTCAGTCTTTTCACCAGCTGCGAACAGATATAAATCTGCTGATACTCATTTCCCCGCAGATTTCCGATGATACAGAGCGATTTTTCACCGTCTCCAAACGTATATCCCGTCACACGCAGGTTGTCGCGGTACAGGGATTTCAGTTCATATACTACTTTCTTTTCCATGATCAGTCTCCCTGCCTTTCTGCACTCTTCCCATCCAGTTTATATTCTGCACCGGCTGCCAAATCCTGACTGTCGGATTCCAGATTTCCGTCTTCCAGCTTCTGAATCTGTTCCATTTCTTCCACGTTCTTCAGCCCGTTTTCCTTTTTTATCCGTAAAATACGTGCCATCAGCGAACCTTCATCCACAACCGGATATTCACGTATCGTAAAAAGCAGTCCGTCCTCCGGACACACGACTTCTTCCAGTACAGTTCCCAGCAACGGATCAACTACTTTTCCCACAGATTCACCTTTTTTCAACCAGGTATTGTGACTGGCTTCCTGCACAAAAATACCGGAATGCGCCGCATTCAGGAACATCACTTCATCCGGATCCGAAGAGATCACAGGTTCGCGTACCTGCGCCACCTTGCCGGTCCAGATTCCAAGTGTCCGCATCAGGCGGAAAATCCCATCTGTAAGCTGATCTCCAATGCTTCGTGTGATCCGCATTCCCACGCCCATTTCTACAACCAGCGTCGGAACACCACGACTGTTCAGGCTGTACGCAAGTGTAGATTCCAGTACTGTGCTTGCTCCATGCACCCAGATAAAATCTACATTTGCCTCTTTCGCCAGCGGCACAAGTTCCTTCTCATGCAGTTCATTGATCCGTATCTGCGGCAGTTCTGTCAGATAAATATTGCTGGCATGGATATCCATACACAGGTCAGATCCCATCAGGTCCTTGATGATCTCTGCTGCAATATATTCTGTTATTGCGCCATCCCTGCTTCCCGGAAACAGACGGTTCATATCCAGGTCAAACGCCGGGATACCTCTGGTGATCGAATCAATTCCAAGCGGATTCATCGCCGGATAGATATCCACTGTTCCAATCAGGCATTCCGGGTGTTCCTGGATCCTTCTGGATACTTCCCAGCAAACATACTGTCCTTCCAGTTCATCTCCGTGGACTCCGGTTACAATACTGATGCGTTTTCCACTGTCTTCGCCATCTGGTGTAAAACGCATCTTTTTTATCTCAAGTTTCTCATCCACCGGCATTTCAACCGATGCAATCTTTTCCACATTCTTCAACGATTACTTCAACCTCCTGCTTCTGTTTTGCATTTCCGACAAAAACACCCTGATTGATCACGCAGTCACTGTAATCCCGGCCGGCGGATATTTTGATATGTCCGTCAGTCACGGTCACCATATTCGTCGGATCCAGCGCAAACCATCTCTTCTGGTCAAAAATCTCAACCCAAGCATGGCTCGCACCTTCCCCGATCAGCATTCCAACGACATAGCGTGCAGGAATTCCTGCCATCTGACACAAGGAAATCAGTATATGTGCATAATCCTGACACACACCCTGTCCAATCACAAATGCTTCTTCTGCCGTTGTCTGTATATTTGTCACTCCCTGCCGGTACACAAAATGCTCTGCCAGCCCCTGCATCAGCAATGTACTTTTTTCCAGATTCGACCTATCCTCGCGGAAAGAAAATTGTGTAAAAAAATGTTTCAATTCCGCTCCCGGCCGAGTAACCGGAGTCGGATAGCGGTATCTTCCCATCTGCCATGCTTCTCCGGCATATTCTGAGTCTGCCAGTCCGGTCTGCACCACACCGCAGACATTTACCCGAAACAATTCATGCGAACTTGTGCATTGCCCGTAAATACAATTGTTTCCAAAAGAATCCACACTGCTGCTCAGTGATTCGTCAGGCAAAATTTCAATCCTCTTCTCGATGATTTTCTGCCGTTCACTGTCCCGTGGGACACAGCGCACCGTAAATCTGTGATTTGTCACCGGACTGGAAAACTGTATATCAAGTCTGTAATTAAAAGACAATTCTTTCATGTCTGCAAACCTCCAAATCTGAGGTCACGGCCGGTCCCTGGTTAAAGAAATGCTGATCAAAGCAGCATTTCCTCAGATTAAAAGAGATTCTACCGTAACCACGATCTGATGATAATCCAGTTCCTGTGCTTTTGTCAATTCATCCAGATATTTCAGTTTTTCCGGGCTGTAGCGAATACTGCTCCGGTCAATCCGGCCCGTCAGACGATGAACCTCCCGCAAAAGATCTGTCCGTTCTCTGTGCAATCTGCCATAAAAGTCAATGCGTTCAATGCGTTTTCCGACTTTGATGATATTCCGCACATTTTCCGATTCAATCATATCATCCGCGATTCCCCAGAATGCCAGAATATTGTCTTTGACTTTTTGTAATTCCAGCAGCGGTGCACCGCTAGCCTCTGCACGCTTCATCGCATAAACGCACAGCTGCACGTAGGAAAGTGCTTCGCTACCGATCATCTCACGCAATACGATCGCATTGTCATATGCACGGTTCAGATTGCTGAGAATGGAATCCGGATTATCTGTATCAAACGTATAACGTTCCTGAAAAACTTCATCGGATCCATAGATATCCGGGATTTCCAGATGTCTGCAAAAATCGGCATATCCTCCCGGCGTTCCATCCAGCATCTGATCTGCACGCGCACAGAACAAAGTAATGGTTGTATAAACACGTTCCGTATATCGACCAAGCCAGAAAAGCCGGTCTGTCTGTTCTAATGAGATAGTACCCATGTGTCTTTAAATCCTCCTCCCTGTGATGAATTTACAATAAATGAATCCGGATTTCTGGAAAATCGTGTCAGTCCGCTTTTCCATACTACAGTATCTTCACCGGAAAGTACAAATGCCCGCAAATCCGCTTTCCGCGGCACGATCTCGTTATTGTCCATAATATCAATATCCAGGAAATCAATTACTTCCTGGGCAATAAAGCGGCGCGGTTCTTTCTTCAGAAGTGCAATAAAATCTTCTTTCTGCTGTTTTGTCATCGTATTTCCAAAGACCACACCATAACCACCAGCTTCTGCAACATCTTTCAGTACCAGGTCATCAAAATGCTCCAACACATATTTCATATCATCCTCATAAAACGGCAGATACGTTGGTGCATTATGGAGGATTGGTTCTTCGCCCAGATAATAGCGAATCATCTTCGGCACGAAATAATAGATTCCCTTATCATCCGCAACACCATTTCCCGGTGCATTCATCAGCGCCACATTTCCTTTGCGGTATACATCATAGATATGTGGAATACCGATCACGGAATCCGGCCGAAAATTCATCGGATCAAGATAATCGTCTGAAATCCGTCGATAAACTGCTCCGACCCGCTCTTTCCTTCCATTGTAATCTATAAAATACAGACGATCATTCTCCACTACAAGTTCCTGACCATTCACAAGCTGAACGCCTGTCTTTTCTGCCAGATAGGAATGTTCAAAATAAGCAGCATTATAACGTCCCGGTGTCAGGAGCACGATCAGACCGTCATCCACGTTGACATCATCCATTGTTTTTCGCAGCAATTTCGCATAATCACGGTTATCCTCAATGTGATACTGACGGAATGTCTCCGGACTGCATCTGCGGCAGAGTCCCCTTGCGATCATCGGATAGGATGCTCCGGACGGAACCCGCAGGTTATCTTCCAGAATATACCATTCCTGATCCTTTCCCTGAACCAGATCAATTCCGGAAATATGGGAGTATACACCTTTTGATGGCATGACACCCTCGCACTGTGCGAGGTATCCACTGGAAGCATAAATAAATTCTTCCGGGACAATCTTATCTCTTATAATCTTCTTTTCATGATAAATATCTTTCAAAAACAGATTCAAAGCCTGAACACGCTGCCTTAAACCTCTTTCCAGATAATCAAACTGTTCCTTTTCAATAATTCTCGGAATCGCATCAAATGGAAAAAGCTGCTCTTTGAACGTATTATTCTTATAGATGCCAAATTTCACACCATAACGCGCCAGCTGCTCATTCACCAGATCTGTCCTTTCCAGTAAGTCTATTTCATACATATTTTTCATATGCCTCCTCTCTCCCAGGTCAGACGTATGTAAGACCCGGCACATAATTTCACAGATTCAAGTCGAATGCACGTGAAACGCAAAAAAAGCGCTTTGCAGGAAAAACTGCAAAACGCCTTTGTTTTATGCCCATAATGATATCTTTTACAAACTAAATTGTCAATAACTATTTTCTTTCTGATATCTCTATGACTATTTTTTCTTTCTGATATGAATCTCCGGGATTGCCACAGATTCATAAGTGATGGATTCCTGATCTTCTTCCATCTCCTCATTCTCCGCCTCCGGCTCCGTATGCACCTCCGGAACTGCCAGATTTTCATATTTCACATCATAGAATTCATGGGTTGATTTATTATCTATTTTTTGTTTTTTCCCTTTAAAAAACATACAATCCTCCACGTTATTAGTTAATATCGTATAATACATCATCTTTTATCATTCAGGTCAGACATACGTCTGACCTGTTCTTCTCTGAATCAGTCGTATCACAATTTCCCTTACAGCAGATTGATAAAGAATGTGATCGTTAGGCTGTTCAGGAAATCCGCAAACAGACTTCCCACAAGCGGTATCAGCAGATATGCTTTTACGGATGGTGCATACCGGTCGCAGATAGCCTGCATATTTGCCATCGCATTCGGTGTGGCACCCATACCAAAACCACAGGTTCCGGCAGCCAGCACAGCCGCATCATAATCACGTCCCATAATGTTGAATATCACAAACCGTGCAAAAACAAACATCAGAAGCACCTGTACAGCCAACAGGATCATCAGTGGCAACGCAAGCGCTGCCAGCTGCCAGAGTTTCAGCGTGATCATAGCAATACCAAGGAACAGCGACAGACAGATACCACCGATATCATTGATCTCGCCCATGTATATCGTAAATTTCCCGGAATATTCCCCAATATTACGGAACAATGCCGCCGCGATCATCGCGCCAATGTAAATAGGGAACGTCATTCCGGTTTTTGTCAGCAGCCAGGAAAAAATTGTTCCAAGACCGATGGCAAGAATCAACTGAAAAACAGCCTGAGGATACATGGATGTATGACGCACATGTTTTTTCTCATCCTCAACCAGAAGACTGTCATCCTCTGCCACAGCTGTGGAAAGCAGATTCTTTTTCTCTACCAGCGATTTACCGATTGGTCCGCCGATCAGACTTCCCGCGATCAGTCCAAAAGTTGCTGCCGCTGTACAGAGTGTTGTTGCACCGGTGACGTTAAAATCTTCTAATACAGGTCCAAATGCGCCGGCTGTTCCATGTCCGCCAACCATAGGAATTGATCCGGTACACAGACCGATCAGAGGATCCAGGTTTAACACCTTTGACATTCCTACCGCCGCAAAGTTCTGGCACAGAATCAGGCCGATGACCAGTCCGAGAAATATAACCAGTGATTTCCCGCCACTTTTTAAGACCTTGAGGTTTGCCTGAAAACCTACCGAAGTAAAGAAAAATACCATGCAGACTTCACGCAATGTGTCATCAAATGAAACTTCTGCGATTCCGGCTGCATACAGCACACAGGTCAGGATTGCAAAAAGCAAACCACCGACAACCGGTGCCGGAATACAGAATTTTTCCAGAAAATTAATCTTTTTCTTTAAAAATCTACCCAATATCAGAACCAGTACCGCAATGGCAAGTGTCTGATACATATCTAAATTTAATTTCATAAAAATCCTTTCAAAATAAGTACTTTTTTACAGCTGTTTCGTGACTGACGTATAGAGTGCAACGATTCTGAAAAGAATATGTCAGCCTGCGCTGATCAGAATCATGCACCAGCTCTCACATTTAGTAATGCGGACATTCGCAATCCGCTTACTCATTCACTGTGATCCCGTGTTTCTCATAGTAAGCTGCTGCTCCGCCGTGAAATGGAATGGTTACATTCTCTGTCGCACTGGTTTCATCCAGCTGCAGATCCAGTGGCAGGGAATACTGAATGTCTTTCGTGTGGTTGAAAAGTGACTCTGTCAGTTTCTCGACTGTTTTATCACTCAGTTTATCACTTGCGAGAAGCAGGGCCTGGACGCCAACGGTTGTCTCTTCCTCTGACTGACCGCTGTATGTATACTTTTCAACCGTATAGGGAACATAAAATTTATAGATTGTCATCAGTTTCTCGATATGTTCTTCATCCAGTGACAGCAGACGGATCCCGCACTGGCGCGTCAGTTCTTCGATCACGGTTGTCTGTACGCCGGATGTACAGAATATCGCATCAATTTTTCCGGAAGCAAGCGCATCTGCGGCATCCGTATAATCCATATTCTGACAATCGACAACCGAATCAGAAAGTCCGTAAACCTGAAGAATCTGCATTGCATTCTGCTCCGTTCCGGACTCTTCCTCTCCGACACTTACTGTTTTTCCAAGCAGATCGTCCACTGTCTGGATATCAGAATCCGCCCGTACTACGATCTGGCATGCCTCTGTATATAAAGCTGCCACTGCACTGTAACCAGTCAGCGGTTTTTTGTCAAAATCTCCATTTCCATAATACGCATCATCTGTCAGGTCAGCCTGAGTGATCGCAAGCTGGATATAACCGTCTGAAATCAAACGGAGGTTCGCTGCGGATCCTGCTGTCGCGCGCACAGAAAATTCTATACTGTCGTCATCCTGTGAGGCGACTTGCGTGTAGGCATTGGCAAAGGAAAAATACATGCCGCCCACAGCGGCTGCGCCTATACGGATTGATTTGCCAGACGACCCGCATCCCACTGCAAAAATCAGGGAAAGGCTCAGCAAAAGCGTTACTATTCTCTTCATAAAAAAGTTCTCCTCTCTCCCAAAAAAGAGCAGAGTAACCTCCAGATGTGGCTACTCTGCCAGTTTCAGTCAATATCTATACTTCACTATACTCCAGATTACTCAAAGATAATTTTGCGGTAGTTCTTTTTACCACGGCGTAATACAAAGTCTTCTTTGCTGATGTCTTCCGGTTTGTACGAAGCCTCAATGGAAGCAACTTTCTCGCCGTTTACGGCAACTCCGCCCTGCTGTACGGCACGGCGTGCCTCGGAACGGGATGCGCATAATCCGGAAGCAACCAGCAGACCCATGATGTCGATCTCGCCGTCACGCAGATTTTCCTCTGTGATCGTTGCAGTCGGCATATTTGCTGCATTTCCGCCGGAGAACAGTGCACGTGCGCTCTCCTGTGCTTTTGTAGCTTCTTCCTCGCCATGAACCAGTTTTGTCAGTTCGAATGCAAGGATCTCTTTTGCTGTATTTAACTGGCTTCCCTCCCATTTATCCATCTCGTCGATCTGCTCTAACGGAAGGAAGGTCAGCATACGCAGGCATTTTAATACATCGGCATCGCCAACGTTTCTCCAGTACTGGTAGAACTCGAATGGAGATGTTTTCTCCGGATCAAGCCATACAGCACCGGACTGGGTTTTACCCATTTTTTTGCCTTCGGAATTCAGAAGCAGTGTGATGGTCATTGCGCATGCGTTTTTGCCAAGTTTACGACGAATCAGCTCTGTACCGCCAAGCATGTTGGACCACTGATCGTCACCACCAAACTGCATGTTGCAGCCGTATCTCTGGAATAATTCATAAAAATCGTAACTCTGCATGATCATGTAGTTGAACTCCAGAAAGCTTAATCCACGCTCCATACGCTGTTTGTAGCACTCAGCAGTCAGCATACGGTTTACGGAGAAATGCGGTCCGATATCACGCAGGACTTCTACATAGTTTAAATCAAGCAGCCAGTCTGCATTGTTTACCATTAATGCTTTTCCATCGGAAAAATCGATGAAACGGGACATCTGTTTTTTGAAACATTCACAGTTATGGTTGATGGTCTCTTTTGTCATCATCTGACGCATGTCAGTACGTCCGGACGGATCACCGATCATAGCGGTACCGCCACCTATCAGGGCGATCGGTTTGTTGCCTGCCATCTGCAGTCTCTTCATCAGGCACAGAGCCATGAAATGTCCTACATGAAGGCTGTCTGCTGTCGGATCAAATCCGATGTAAAAGGTTGCTTTTCCGTTATTGATTAATTCTTTGATCTCTTCTTCATCTGTAACCTGGGCGATCAGACCACGGGCTACTAACTCGTCATAAACTGTCATAATGTACTCTCCTTCTTAATACTTTTTTCAATTATTCAGAGCCATCTCAATTCCGCTACGCTACATTTCGATGTGGCTTCTCGCCAAAGAAATTTTCTCAAATATGCTTCTTCATGCAAGCATGAGTCGCATATTTTTTAAAATTGCCTTGGCTCTGAATAATAGCAAAAAACCCCGCCCCTATGAAAAACTTCATAAGGACGGGATAAAATCTCGTGTTACCACCTTAATTCACAGACCGCTCACACGATCTGCCTCACCAAGTATCTGACAATACTTCTGCAATATAACGGTTGCCCCCGGCGCAGCCTACTGATCATCAAAACTTTTCTTCTATTTCCATGACTCAAAATATCTTTAAAAATCTATTTTTCCATCCGGTTTTGATAACGTTCAATGCGCAGCTTGTGAATGTATTCAGTATCAGTTTTCCATGCGCCTCTCACCACCCGGCAGCTCTCTGTATGTTCCGCTCATACTTACTTGTTTCAGTCATTGCTATTTTTATCTGCAATTATTTTTTACACGCTCATTATTATAAAAGTTGCGTTTGGAAATGTCAATGTAAAGTTTGATCTTCCTGTCGCATTCCATATACTCCCACACTTATACAGCTGTATATTTAACTAGTACAACTTTTTATCATTCTATGATATACTATGAGTGCTACCGCCCCTAGACAGGTAGAGGAAGGGGGTGCTCATAATGGATAACATCATATCATTTTTGCCTATCGGCATTATAGCATATGTAACTTTATAATGCAATATTACAACAACATGATCAGCGTTCCAGCCACGATCAGACATAATCCGACTGCGGCCTTTTTCGTCAAACGCTCCTTAAACACAATAAAGGAAAACGCGATAGACACCAGAATACTCAGCTTGTCGATCGGCACGACTACGCTCGCCATTCCATCATGCAATGCCTTGTAATAACACAACCAGGATCCGCCGGTTGCCAGACCGGACAAACAGATAAATCCAAGCTCATTTTTCGAGATCTCCCGAATCGTGTGCTGTTTGCCTTTGACAAATACAACCACCCATGCCATCACCAGAACAACGCAGGTTCTGATGGCTGTTCCAAGGTTTGACTCCACGCCTTCGATGCCGACTTTTCCAAGGATAGCTGTCAGGCTTGCAAACACGGTGGAAAGTAATGCATAGATCAGCCACGAACGTCCCTTTGGTTTCTCCGATTCATCCGTCACTTCCTTTTTCTGAATCATCATAAACGTACCGACACCGATCAGAACAACCGCAATACCTTTCACCAGCGTGATCAGCTCGCCAAGAAAAATAAAGGCAAGTATGATCGTCAGGATCGTGCTTGATTTGTCGATCGGCACAACTTTATTGACATCCCCCAGCTGTAATGCTTTAAAATAACACAGCCAGGATGCTCCGGTCGCGATTCCGGATAAAATTAAAAACATCCATGTCTTGCTGCTTAAGGAGCCGATGGTTCCGATGGATCCCGTGATCAGCACCATGATCCAGAAAAAAATCAATACAACGATTGTTCGAATGGCAGTCGCCGCATCCGAATCCGTTTTTCTGATTCCGCATTTTGCAAGGATTGCTGTCAATCCCGCAAAAATCGCAGAACCAAATGCAAATAAAATCCACATAACTTCATCCCCGCTTTCTGCAGCTGTCGTATAAAATACACCCTGCTCTTTTTTAAAAATCCGATGTGCAACGTTTTACAATTTCGCATGGAACAATCTTATTTTGTTCTATTTCCTTTTGCTTTTCTAAAAGATCGATCATGTGCTCCACCGTCGTCCTGCAAAGCACATCCAACTTACTGTCTACCGATGTCAGTTCCGGTTCACAGCTCACAGCTACCAGCGAATCATTATATCCTATCACGGAAAGATCTTCCGGCACTTTCATCTCCTGTATTTTCGCATATTTCAATGCTCCGACTGCCATCATATCATCCGTGGCAACCACACTGTCAAAATCCAGTGTTCTATTGTATTCCAGAAGCATATTTTTCGTATACTCAATATCGTTTTTGCTCCGGAATTTCAACTGTCCGAGCACAGGATAATCTGCATCTGTCAATGCTGCCTCATATCCTTCTCTTTTCATTTTGCCACTGAAAGAATCTGAATCATATAAAAACAGGATTTTTTTCTTCCACGCCGGATCAACGCCCGTGTCACTTCATAGGTCGCGTGGTAATCATCGGCACATATACAATATACATTCTCTCCTCTGACACGTCCGTTAATCAGAAACACCGGCACCTGTGCAGCCGCTTCCCTTATATAATCCGTATCATATTCATCTCTTCCGGTTCCTGCATAAGTGGAACCTACCAATACCAGTGCATCAATACGTTTTGACAACAGCATATTGACATACTTTTCTTTCTCATCCTGCTCAAATCCGCTACACCCAAGGATGCAATTATACCCATGTTCATGGGGAAGCTGCTTTCCAGATATGCAACTGCTCTTGCCATATAATTGTCTGCTATATTCGGGCATAAAATGCCTACTGTTTTCATAGAATCAAGTCCCAGACCTCTCGCAAAAACATTTGGCGTGTAATCATATTCCTTCATTACCGCAAGCACTTTCTGCTTTGTCTTTTCACTGACTTTCGGACTTCCATTAACTACACGTGATACGGTCGCTATGGATACTCCCGCCAATTTTGCTATATCATAAATATTAACAGCCATATTTCTCCCTTATTGAAAATGTTTCTTTAAAATTTCCATAATACAGAAAGATACCGCTCAGGAATTTCCCATGCGGTATCTAATTGCGTTAGACTTATTATCATTTTCCATTTCTGATTGTGTGTATTCTATCACACAAAATCACTTCTGGTCAAATTTCAAATGCAAAATATTTTACAGCATTATCATAAGAAATTCCCTTTACAATCTTCTCCAATGCTTTATAATCTGCCGGATATTCTCCATTTTCAACCCAACCACCGATTAATTCACAGAGAATTCTCCGGAAATACTCATGTCTTGTATAAGACAAAAAGCTTCTGGAATCCGTCAACATTCCTACAAAATTAGATAACAGTCCAAGATTTGCCAATGATGTCATCTGTGCTATCATTCCTGTTTTGTTATCATTGAACCACCATGCACTTCCCTGCTGGATCTTACCTGCTGCTTCAGTTCCCTGGAAACAACCAAGAATTGTTCCAATTGCCTCATTGTCGCATGGATTCAATGAATATAAAATTGTCTTTGGAAGTTCATCTGTGGCAATCAGTGAATTTAAGAAATCTGCTGTCTGTGCAATCGGAGCATAGTTATTGATACAGTCATATCCTGTATCCGGACCAAGTTTTGCATACATAAGAGCATTATTATCGCGTTTACATCCATAATGAATCTGCATTACCCAGTTTCTCTTATGATATTCTTTCGCAACAAACTGCATAAAAGCCATTTTGAACTTCATTTCTTCTTCTCTTGTGATCTCAGATCCCTGTAATGCTTTTTGGAAAATATCATCTACTTCTGCCTCAGAAGCCGGTGCATACATAATATATTCCAGCGCATGATCCGAAACAGAGCATCCCATAGATGCAAAGAAATCCATTCTGTTTAAAATTGCTTTTTTCATGGATGAAAAATCTACAATCTCAACTCCGCTCACATCTGACATTTTTTCGATATACTCTGTATAATCCGGTTTCTCCAAATTCATTGCCTTGTCCGGTCTCCATGCAGGAAGAACTTTTACTTCAAAACTGTCATCTTCCGCCAGTTTTTTATGCCATTCCAGAGAATCTACCGGATCATCGGTTGTACAGATCAGCTTTACGTTTGACTGCCGGATCAGATTTCGGACAGACATGCCATCCTCCTGCAGTTTCGCATTACATAAATTCCAGACTTCTTCTGATGTTTCCCCTGATAAATAGCCATTATAGCCAAAGTATCTCTGCAATTCCAGATGACTCCAGTGATATAATGGATTTCCAATTGCTTTTTCTAACGTTTCAGCCCACTTCTGGAACTTTTCACGATCACTGGCATCTCCTGTAATATAATACTCATCTACACCATTTGAACGCATCTGACGCCATTTGTAATGATCACCGCCAAGCCACACCTGCGTAATATTTTCAAACTTACGATCTTCTGCTATTTCCTGCGGATTGATATGACAATGGTAATCCACGATCGGCATCTGCTCCGCATATTCATGAAAAAGTTTCTGTGCTGTTTCTGTAGATAATAAAAAGTCTTTGTCCATCTAAACTACCGCGCAAAGCTGTGGACAGATCATATTGTCGAAAAACAGCACATGCTTTCCGACATGATGCCATATTTCGATATTTGTTTTGGAAATGCCAGAGATGCGGCAAAATGCCTTGGCTATACCGAAAACGGTATCGATTTTATCAATGGTGATTACAGCATCTGCGTGGACGAAATTCACATGACCAATGTTATGAAACGCTATGGATTTACGCACTTAATCACGACCCTGCGAAACAGTGTCAGTGCTTCTGACAATGGATGGTCCGGAGCAATCTGTACTGATTCCGGTCTTTACCATGGAAGAACCTATGACCTGCACATTGTAGACCGTGTCGGTGGCGGCGATGCCTTTGCTGCCGGTGTTCTCCACGGAATCCTCGCAGACATGGGTTCAGAAAAAGCACTTGAATTTGGACTTGCAGCCGCTGCCATCAAACACACAATTCCGGGAGACCTGAATTTTATATCAACAGAAGAAGTTCTGAATCTGATGAATACAGATGGTGCCGGACGTGTCCAGAGATAACAAGACAAAACTAACATAAAAATTTTCCTAACCATTTTTTATATTTAACCCTCTTCATGTTTTAAGGCTACCGACAGCAACTGCCGGTAGCCTTAAATTTTTTCTCTATCACAATCTTTATAATAACATGGTCAACGTTCCCGCTACAATCAGGCACAGTCCAACCGCCGCTTTTTTCGTCAGATGCTCCTTGAATACGATAAAGGAAAACGCAATTGACACCAGAATACTCAGTTTATCAATCGGCACAACCACCAACAGTTTCTCCTGATTGGAGATCACTGTGTCCTCTACGCTGTCTGCTGCCGAAAAATGTTCTATCTGGCTTTCTTCCGAAGCCGGTACAATGTCTGCAATCCGTTTTCGCCACATTTGCTTGCGGCACTGATTTTTCCACAAATTCACCGAAATTCCAAGCAGATAACTCTTTGGATTTTCTGTATCGTTGACGTTATCCAATTCCCACAATTTCAAAAATGTCTCCTGATACAGATCATCCGCTGTATTTTTATTTTGCGTCAGCCGTTTGCAGAACAGGTAAATATCTCTGCCATATTCGTTGATATATTTTTCCAGCTGTTGTTTTTCCATTTAATTAAAACTCCCATTTCTGACGTCTTCTCTGGGTAATCTTAATTACCCTTACACCTTTATATTGTCATAACTTACCAGTTGGTTGCAAAATATATTGCAAAAATATTATGAAAGAAGTATATGTGGTATATTTCATTGCTCATAAAACACAATTATGCTATAATTATGTTGTCGGAAGGAGGAAAGTATTATGCCACTTATTATGCCCATTAAAGATTTACGCAACACAACCGAGATTTCAAATATCGCACACAAGGAACAGGAGCCTATTTTTATCACTAAAAACGGATATAGCGACCTTGTTGTAATGAGTAGTGAACTATATGATAAATTTGCAAGACTGAATCGCATCGACCAAGCAATTTTCGAATCCGAGCAGGAAATTGCTAACGGTGCAGAAGCAGTTGACGCAGAAATAGTTTTTGCAGAATTGGAGAAAAAACATTTTGGATAAATACAAGGTAAAGGTCAACCCAAGAGCAATCCGTGACTTAGACCTCATTTACGAATATATCGCAAATGAAAAATTAGCTCCTGAAAATGCAAAAAAACAAGTTGACCGCATTAAGAAAGCTATTTTAAACTTAGATACCTTCCCTCAGTCCCACCAAGAACGAAACGAGGGCAGATATGCCGGAAAAGGTTACAGACAGCTACTAATTGACAACTATATTGCTATTTTTCGCATTGATGAACCATGTAAAAACGTTTATGTGGTAACAATACAGTATCAGGGACGGAATCTGTAAAACAAGCCCCAAATGACTCTGCAAATCATTTGGGGCTTACTGTAAATAAATTTCGTTTAAAATAAATATCACTTCAAGAGCATTTACATTTCTATATCACTGCTTAATAATCTGATTTTTTAATGACAATACTTCACGTTTACAAAAATATAAATTACATAACCATGTTTCAAAAATACGATTTGCAATCGCCAGCACGCCATGGTTGTTTTTCACAAATCCAAACATAGTTGCCACACTGATTGCCGGCTCATAGTAATTGTAAGCAATTGCTTTTCCGGTAAATAACAACGACTGTAACATATCATTTAATTCCGGATAACGATTCAACTTCTCACTCAATGATTCGAACAATGTATTTTTCTCTGCCAGCAGCATACGAACTGCCGTAAAAAATCCATGTCTGGTCCACGCACTTTTCAATTCATTTTCGCCATTATTTGTGGCAACATCTTTATCCATAATCTGGCATAATCGCGAAACAAGAAAAGGATATCCTGATGTGTACTGATACAGCAGCGTTGCTATTTCATCAACATTCATTCCGGTATGATGATCCTGCTCATATTCCTGAAGCATACTTGCAATTTCCGCTTCCGAAAAGCTCATATCAATTTTAAAATCTGCCGCAATATTCCATGGACTGTTATATTTATGTTCCTCATCTGGTCTGATTTTATGTCGGAGATTTTTCACGTCATACACAC
>CAVEOS010000001.1:0-107892 GCA_963617435.1 Lachnospiraceae bacterium | reverse complement strand
AGAGAACGACTGAGTTTTGCGAGTTTTGCGCGAGCGGGAAACGACCAGCTTTTATAGGAGTTGGAAGTGAGCGCGATAAAACCGAAGCAAAACGAGGGGAGTGAACGGTTAGTGAGTGAGGAAATTTTCTCTGATTTTTTCACATATATTAAATTATAACCAATACTATAAAAAAGAATCTATTCTACAGCTTGAAAATCCGTATAGAATAACCAAAGTGCAAATATCGTGAGGATAATCCCAATTCCCGCAAAAATCGGGAAGCTGAGTGTCAGCGTCAATTCAATCAGCCCGGAAAACAAACATCCGATCACATTAAATACAATATGTACCGGAATCGAGTACTTGATCCCCCGTCCCCGATGGCACACCCAGCCAAGGAAAAGTCCCATAGCAAACGCATAAATCCCCTGCACCAGATTCAAATGCACGAATCCAAACAGCGCCGCCTGCAATATATTTGCAAACCAGAACGGCATCGCATGTCTTGCAAAACGAAAGACGAGCCCGCGAAATACAAGTTCTTCCACGATGGGAGCCAGCAGAACAGAGTATACAAGCAGCATCATGGACAGATTATCATATCCCTGGGAAGACATCTGGTCATTATAGTTACTGATAAGCTCGGGCTGGAAAATACCCAGGGCATCAGTGAGCAATGTTGTCACATACTGTAATCCGATTCCCAGTAAAATAATGGAAACAATCGTATGAAAACTATATCCTCCCGGCTGTTTTTTCACCCGGTCACGAAACGGTTTTACAAAGACCCGATGATACCAAAGACCAAATACAATGAGTGCGAGTATCGCATAGACAATATTCAGTGTCTGTGCGAATTCCAAATTAGTGGTGAGGCTGGTCAACCAGGAAAGAAAATCCTCGCCGTTTCTGGATGATTTCAGCATAAAATAGGCCATTGTCGGGATAGCAGCGACAATTTGCAGGATAAACACCATCATCACCGGAAACAGACTTTTTATAAAGTATCCAATTTTTTTCATAATAATATCTAAGTCCTCTCTGATATCCACATACAACAAAAGATATCGTTCTGATTTATCTTATAGAACCCTTTTGGGTTTGTCCATAGTTTCCCCGTAATATTAATGAAATCGTAACAAATCTCTCTTTCACAGCAGGACGGAATGTGGTAAGATGGTAACCAGACGAGAGAACAAATGTTTTGCGATAGATAAAGGAAATAGAAAGAGGAAATATATGGCATTTGCACATTTACATGTCCATACAGAATACAGTCTGTTGGACGGTTCCAATAAAATTACAGAGTATGTCAGCCGGATGAAAGAGCTGGGAATGACAGCCGGTGCGATCACTGATCATGGTGTTATGTACGGCGTGATCGATTTTTACCGGGCGGCAAGGAAAGAGGGCATTAATCCGATCCTTGGCTGCGAGGTGTACATGGCTCCGGGTTCCAGATTTGACCGGGAGAAGACAAAAGGTGAGGATCGTTATTACCATCTGGTGCTGCTGGCCGAGAATAACACTGGTTACGCGAATCTGATGAAAATTGTATCTAAGGGGTTCGTGGATGGCTATTATTACAAACCCCGTGTGGATATGGAAGTTCTGGAAACTTATCACGAAGGTATTATTGCACTGTCTGCCTGCCTGGCGGGTGAAGTGCAGCGTTATCTGGCCCGTGGCATGTATGAAGAAGCCAAATCGACCGCTTTAAAATATGAAAGATGTTTCGGAAAAGGAAACTTTTTCCTGGAGCTGCAGGATCATGGAATTCCGGAGCAGGCGCAGGTAAATCAGCAGCTGCTGAGAATGCATCAGGAACTCGGCATTGATCTGGTGGCCACCAACGATGTGCATTATACTTATGAAAACGATGCGGAGCCGCACGATATTTTGCTCTGCTTGCAGACGGGTAAAAAACTGAGCGATGAAAACCGTATGCGTTACGAGGGCGGTCAGTATTATGTGAAATCCGAGGAAGAAATGAGGGCACTGTTCCCCTATGCGCTGGAGGCGGTGGAAAATACGCAGAAAATCGCGGACCGCTGTCATGTGGAGATTGAATTTGGCGTGACGAAACTGCCGAAATTTGATGTGCCGGATGGCTATACTTCCTGGGAATATCTGAATAAATTATGTTATGAAGGTCTGGATGAACGCTATTCTCCGGAGCGGGTGCAGGAGTTGAAACCGCGTCTGGAATATGAGCTGTCTGTCATTCAGAAAATGGGATACGTGGATTATTTCCTGATCGTCTGGGATTTCATTCATTTTGCCAGAGAAAATGACATCATGGTAGGTCCGGGACGAGGCAGTGCGGCGGGAAGTTTGGTTTCCTATACTCTTGGTATCACGAAGCTGGATCCGATCCGTTACAGTCTGCTGTTTGAGCGATTTTTGAATCCGGAGCGAGTATCCATGCCTGATATTGACGTGGACTTCTGTTACGAGAGACGTCAGGAAGTGATTGACTATGTTGTCCGCAAATACGGCAAAGACCGTGTGGTACAGATCGTAACCTTTGGTACCATGGCGGCGAAAGGTGTCATTCGTGATGTTGGACGAGTCATGGATCTGCCTTATGCCATGTGCGACAGTATTGCAAAAATGATCCCGAATGAACTTGGAATCACCATCAGTAAGGCTTTAAAAATGAACCCGGAATTGCGTGGACTGTATGAATCCGATCCGCAGGTAACGAAGCTGATCGATATGTCACTGCGTCTGGAAGGCCTGCCGCGGCATACTTCCATGCATGCAGCTGGTGTCGTGATCAGTCAGAAATCCGTGGATGAATATGTGCCGTTATCCAGAGGATCTGACGGTTCTGTGACGACGCAGTTTACTATGACGACACTGGAAGAGCTGGGACTGTTAAAAATGGACTTCCTGGGACTTCGAACACTGACCGTTATTCAGGATGCGGTGAAAAATGTGGCACGTTCCACCGGCAAAGAGCTGGATATGGATCACATCGATTACAATGATTCGGATGTATTGGCGTCCATCGGAACCGGTCACACGGAGGGCGTGTTCCAGCTGGAGAGTGCGGGTATGAAAAACTTCATGAAGGAGTTAAAACCCCAGAGCCTGGAGGATATTATCGCGGGAATTTCCCTGTATCGCCCGGGCCCGATGGATTTCATTCCGGCATACATCCGTGGTAAAAATAACCCGGATTCCATTATGTACGACTGCCCGCAGTTAGAACCGATCCTTGCGCCGACCTATGGCTGTATCGTATATCAGGAGCAGGTTATGCAAATTGTGCGTGATCTGGCAGGATACACGCTGGGACGAAGCGATCTGGTGCGCCGTGCCATGTCAAAGAAAAAGGCCGACGTTATGGCGAGGGAGCGTCAGAACTTTGTATACGGAAATGAAGAAGAGGGCGTTCCGGGCTGTATAGCCAACGGTATTTCAGAGGCAATCGCAAACAAGATTTATGATGAAATGACGGATTTCGCAAAATATGCCTTTAATAAATCACATGCAGCAGCGTATGCGGTTGTTTCCTATCAGACTGCGTATCTGAAATATTATTATCCGGTAGAATTTATGGCAGCTTTGATGACTTCCGTGATTGATAACTCCACAAAGGTGGCTGAATATATTCAGGTGTGCCGCCAGATGGGGATTGCAGTATTGCCACCAAATGTAAATGACGGTTATGCTGGCTTTTCTGTGTCGGGAAAAGATATACGTTACGGACTGTCAGCCATCAAGAGTATCGGAAGACCGGTCATTGACGCACTGGTGCAGGAACGTGAGCTGAATGGCCGATTCAAATCGCTGAAAGGTTTCATCGAGCGGATGACCGGCAAGGAGATGAACCGCCGTGCCGTGGAAAACTTTATCAAAGGCGGTGCGTTTGATGGTCTTGGCGGTACGCGAAAACAGTTCATGCAGGTGTATGGCAGTATTATGGATCAGATCGCAAACGACCGCAAGACGACCATGGCAGGACAGATGTCCCTGTTTGATATGGTGGCGCCGGAGGAGCAGAAGCAGTTTGAAATCCGTTTGCCAAACTGCGGCGAGTTTACGAAGGAAGAACTGCTTGCCATGGAAAAAGAAGTGCTCGGTATTTACGTCAGCGGACATCCGTTGCAGGAATATGAAGCGAAATGGCGAAAAAATATTACGAAGACAACCGGAGATTTCGCGCTGGATGAAGAAACCGGCGTGGCCCGTGGTGTCATTGACGGGGAAAAAGTCATGATCGGTGGTATTATTACAGCTAAAACGGTGAAATATACAAAACAGAACAAGACCATGGCATTCCTGACGGTGGAAGATCTGTACGGCAGTATCGAGATCGTTGTTTTCCCGAAAGATTACGAGCAGTATCATGCACTGATGCAGGAAGAGCAGAAGGTGTTTATCCGTGGCCGTGTGTCCGCGGATGAGGAGAAAAACGGCAAGCTGATCTGCGAAAAAATCTATTCCTTTGATGAGGCGCGACGGGAATTGTGGATTCAGTTCCCGGACAAGGAAACTTTTGAAAAGATGGAAAACGAAACTTTAGCGCTGTTATCCGGCTCCGATGGACAGGATCAGGTTGTTATTTACCTTGCAAAAGAACGTGCAATGAAAAGACTCGGTGCAAATATGACTGTTTTTGCCAATAATGAGCTTGTAAATGAATTAAATAAAAAAGTTGGTGAAAAAAATATCAAAGTTTTGGAAAAGTCCATTGAAAAAATGTAAAAAAAAGTTTAGAATAGTAGCAACACGAGGATTAAGAAAAAGATAGAGGTATAGGAGGTTTTGTCATGGCTAAGGAAATACAGACAATTGGTGTGTTAACAAGTGGTGGTGATGCACCTGGTATGAATGCAGCTATCCGTGCGGTAGTGCGTCAGGCAATCTCAAAGGGAAAAAAAGTAAAGGGTATAAGAAGAGGTTACACAGGATTACTTGCTGAGGATATCGTAGATATGGAAGCAAAAGATGTATCCGATATTATTCAGAAGGGTGGTACCGTACTTCAGACTGCAAGATGTCCGGAGTTCCGTACAGAGGAAGGACAGAGACTCGGCGCAGAGATGTGCAGAAAGCATGGAATCGAAGGCATCATCGTAATCGGCGGTGACGGATCTTTCCGTGGAGCACAGAAACTGGCTGCTCAGGGAATCAATACAATCGGTGTCCCGGGAACCATCGATTTGGATATTTCCTGTACAGATTATACCATTGGTTTTGATACAGCCGTTAATACAGCAATGGAAGCCATTGACAAAATCCGTGATACAGCATCTTCCCATGAGCGATGCAGTATTATCGAGGTAATGGGACGTGATGCAGGATATATCGCATTATGGTGTGGTCTTGCAAACGGTGCTGAGCAGGTACTGATTCCGGAGAAATATGATTTTGATGAGCAGAAGATCGTCAACAACATCATTGCGAACCGGAAACGTGGCAAGAGACATTACATCATCATCAATGCAGAGGGAATCGGACATTCCACTTCCCTGGCAAGACGTATCGAGGCTGCAACCGGAATGGAGACCAGAGCAACCATCCTTGGCCACATGCAGCGTGGCGGAAGCCCGACATGTAAAGACCGTGTGTATGCATCTACCATGGGTGCTTACGCAGTGGATCTTCTCTGCGAGGGCAAGAGCAATCGTATCGTTGCTTACAAAGATGGTAAGTTCACAGACTTTGATGTGGATGAGGCGCTGGCTATGGAGAAACATATTTCCGATTATCAGTTTAACGTAGGAAAGAACCTTTCTATCTAAGTTCACTCATCACATATATTCAGATAATGATCATGCTGGCATGAGGAATTAGCTGAATATATAGTGATGAAGGGAGCGCCGTTTTATGAGCAAAAGTAGTAGTGGAACTACGGAGAAGCCCGAAAGGGCGTTTTGCGAATGGCGCGGGTGAACTGTAGATAAAAAATGAGAAAAAGCAGTTTGCATCTTTATGATGTAAATTGCTTTTTTTGCGCACAGCAAGTATAATGGAAAAAGCGGAGAAAAATGGGGAATATCAAAAAGATGTAGACAGACAAATTTATTTGGATGGATACAGATATTTGATATGGAAAGTTTGCGGAGCAAACACATGAGGAAGCAGGGAACAAAGTGAGCGGATTCCGAATGTCCCATTTTTTGTGTAAAATTAACTTAGAAGGAAAAATAAATGATAACAAGTACATCAAATGCACAGGTGAAAGCCTTAAGTAAACTGATAAAAAATGCCCGGACCAGACGTCAGCAGCAGTTGTACGTGGTGGAGGGAATCCGGATGTTCCGTGAGACGCCAAAAGAACGGATCGAAAAAGTGTACGTTTCTGAATCCTTTGCAAAAGAACCGGCGCACGAAGGCCTGTTTGAGGGAACGGACTGGGAGATGCTGTCCGACACTGTATTTGCGGCAGTATCGGATACGAAGACACCGCAGGGCGTACTCTGTCTCGTAAAAATGAAGGAAAACCGTCTGGAAGATCTGTTGCAGAAAAAAGACGGAATCTGGCTGGTGTTGGAAAATGTGCAGGATCCGGGAAACCTGGGAACGATGTTTCGAACCGGTGAAGGTGCCGGAATTTCCGGTGTGATCATGGACAAGTGTACAGTGGATATTTACAATCCAAAGACGATCCGGTCTACCATGGGAAGTATTTTCCGGATGCCTTTTTACATTACAGAGGATTTGCATGAGACGATCCGGCAGCTGCAGGAAAAAGAGGTGCGCATCTATGCGGCACATCTCGAGGGCAGCGTCTGCTACGATGAGCCGGATTATACACAGGGCACTGCTTTTCTGATCGGAAATGAGGGAAACGGACTGACGGCTGAGACAACGAAGCTTGCGGATGCCTATATCCGAATTCCTATGGGCGGTCAGCTGGAGTCCCTGAATGCGGCAATGGCAGCAGGTATTTTAATGTATGAGGCCAACAGGCAGAGAAGAGGTTAATATGTTTCGTTTATGGGCAAAAGAATTTAAAAATAACCGTATGCTGCGTGACACGACGATCTGTGATGACAGTCAGGAAACCCGTACTCATAAAGTATTTCAGGCGTTAGAGGAAGTATGTTATGAGTTTGATCTGGGAAAACCGATCTGGCTGGAGAAAAACATCGAAGAATTTAAACGTCATGCGAAGGCGCGGTTTTATCAGGACAGTTTTATTGAACAGATCGAGTTTGATTTTCTGGAGATTCAGGTGATCGAGGAGGACTAAGATGACAGACGGAGCGACACGCAGAACAGAATTGATGAAAATTTTAAAACAGGAAAGCCATCCCCTTTCCGGTACGGAACTGGCGAAACGGTTTGGGGTGAGCCGTCAGGTGATCGTGCAGGACATTGCACTGCTGCGGGCCACCAACCGAAATATTTTAAGTACAAACAAAGGTTATGTACTGTTTGATCCGGCCCGCGGGCAGGAGCTGTGTCACAGAACCTTTGCGGTGCAGCATACCGATGATCAGATCCGGGAGGAACTGTATGTGATCGTGGACCGCGGCGGACGCGTCTGTGACGTGGTAGTGGAGCATGATATCTACGGTCAGCTGAGTGCGGATTTAATATTGAAAAACCGCAGGGATGTGGATGAGTTTATTCGAAAAATGGGAGAGACATCGGATCAGCCGCTGAAAATCCTGACAGGAGACAGCCATTTTCATACGGTGGAGGCGGAATCTGAGGAGATTCTGGATGAGATCGAGGCAGAGCTGCGGGGAAAAGGTTTCCTGAGAACATAATCCTTAAAATTGTATAAAGAAGTGCGCAACATGACAAAAAATGCATGGATTTATGCTATACTATAACAGATAAGAATGCGCCAGAACAGATCATTATAAAGAGAGTTTTTTATATAAGCAGCGTATATTCATATGAGAAGGATATGTGTATACAGAGTGAGTCTGGCGAAAAAGTGGTTCAGGAGGTTTTTGGTTACATATGGCAGAAGGTGTAGGAAGAGGGGAAAACGTCTACGACTGGCAAAGTCTGATGTTTTTATATAATGCAGCGATCAAGGAAGTTCGGACAAAACTGGATATTATGAATGACGAATTTCAGTTTATTCATCAGTATAATCCGATTGAGTATATCAAATCCAGGATTAAGACACCGAACAGCATTGCGAAGAAATTAAGTCGTCACGGGCTGGAAAATACCATGGAAAACATGGTGGAACATATCAACGATATCGCAGGGGTGCGTATCGTATGCTCCTTTACATCTGATATTTACCGTCTGGCGGACATGATCGGAAAGCAGAAAGAGTTTACGATCCTTTATATCAAGGATTACATGAAGCATCCGAAAGAGAGCGGATACCGCAGTTATCATATGCTGATCACGGTACCGATCCAGACAACAAACGGTATCAAACATACAAAAGTAGAAATTCAGATCCGAACCATCGCCATGGATTTCTGGGCGAGTCTGGAGCATAAGATCTACTACAAATTCGAAGGAAATGCACCGCAGTACATCAGTCAGGAACTGAGAGACTGTGCGGCGATTACATCCAAACTGGATGCAAAAATGCTCTCTCTGAATGAGGCGATTATTGCAGAAAAAGAACGCCAGCAGAGGGAAGAAGAACAACAAAATTAACACACACGCAGGAGGAAAACAATGAGTTCAATCAAAGATATCAACCTTGCTCCGTCCGGAGCACATAAAATAGACTGGGTACGCAAAAACTGCCCGCTGCTTCGCAGCCTGGAAGATGATTTTTCCAAAGAAAAACCATTTGAGGGCATCCGCATCGCTCTTTCCATTCATCTGGAAGCAAAGACCGCATACCTTTGCAAGGTATTGGCTGCCGGCGGCGCAGAGATGTACATCACAGGAAGCAACCCGCTCTCCACACAGGATGATGTGGCAGCAGCACTGGTGGCTGATGGATTAAACGTATTTGCATGGTACAACTGCACTCCGGAAGAGTATGATCAGCATATTACAAGTGTTCTGGAGAACAACTGTAATATCATCATTGATGACGGTGGTGATCTGGTTCACATGCTTCATACAAAAATGCAGGATAAACTGCAGTATGTCATCGGTGGATGCGAGGAGACTACAACCGGTATCATCCGTCTGATCGCAATGGCAAAAAATAACGAGCTGAAATTCCCGATGGTTTTGGTAAACAACGCAGACTGTAAGCATCTGTTTGACAACCGTTACGGAACCGGTCAGTCCGTATTTGACGGAATCAACCGTACCACAAACCTGATCGTAGCCGGAAAATACGTCGTTGTTGCAGGTTACGGCTGGTGTGGAAAAGGTGTGGCTATGCGTGCCAAAGGACTTGGCGCAAAAGTTATCGTTACTGAGGTAGATCCGATCAAAGCAATCGAGGCTGTTATGGACGGATTTGACGTAATGCCGATGAATGAAGCGGCAAAAATCGGTGATTTCTTTATCACAGTAACCGGCTGCGCAGGTGTTATCCGTGAGCAGGATTTCAAAGTGATGAAAAATGGCGCAATCCTCTGCAACGCAGGACATTTTGATGTTGAGATTGACATGAAACGTCTGCGCGAGATCGCATTAGATACCATTGATCAGCGTAAAAACATTGTTGGATACCAGATCACAGAAGATAAATGGATCTACGTTCTGGCAGAAGGACGTCTGGTAAACCTGGCTGCAGGTGACGGACATCCGGCAGAAATCATGGATATGAGTTTTGCAATCCAGGTACTGAGCGCAAAATATCTGGTTGAAAACGCAAAGAACCTGACAGAGAAACTGATCAACGTTCCGCGTAACGTTGATCTGGAAGTAGCGAACAGAAAACTTCGTTTCCTTGGAAAATCCATTGATACACTGACTCCGGAGCAGGAGAAATATCTGAATTCTTCCAATATTGACTTATAATTTTCACCTCAATATGATAAAAGCAGGGTCTGTTACATGTCTGAAAACATGTAACAGACCTTTTTGTGGGAAAAGGACAGGAGCATTTTTGCGAGACTTAAGTATATCAGATGAGAGATGACTCCCACCTCTATAGGTGGTGAGCAACAAGATTATATCAGCGGTGGGATTCAATCTCCCATCTGATATAGCCTCCGGCAGGATTGCAGAGATACGCAGAAGAATTATGTCATGCGTTGCATGACGCGTATCTCGCAGCAAGAATGCCGAGGGCATTCTTGAATAGGAACGGGATAATTTTCTTGCAGTGAGCCCTTATTCATGGCATACTATAAGGAAGTGAAGTTATTTCGACATGGAGGAATAAACATAGATATGAAGAAAAAAATCATGGTGTTTTTTCTGACGGGACTGCTTGGCATGTCTATGCTACTGGGCGGTTGTACCAGCAAGTCAGAGAAAAAGGCACAGGAATACAAAGAACTCGGTATCAAGCAGATGCAGGAGAAAAACTATAAGGATGCGGTCAACAGTTTTCAAAAAGCACTGGATCAGTCTCAGGGAAGAATCCGGGCGCAAGAGCTGGATGTCTGCTATTATAAAGCACTGGCACAGTACAAATCCGGTGACACAAAGGCGGCGATTGAGACTTATGACAACCTCATTGATTATGATGGCAAAAACTGGGAAGTATATTACCTCAGAGGCAGTATATTGCTGGCCGATGGACAGAATGAGGCTGCATTAAAGGATTATGCGCAGGCAGTATCTCTGAATGAGTCTGATGCGAAATTATATGGCCACATTAGTGAAAATCTGCAGAATGCAGGGGAAAAAGATCAGGCGCAGAGTTATCTGGAGAAAGGCCTTCAGATCAAACCTTCTTCCGCAGCAGATTACGAAGGACTTGGCGAACTTTATGCACTGAAGGGTGATACGGAAAATGCGGCAAGCATGTACAATCAGGCGGCAGAAAAAGGTGAGGACAGCGCATATCTGAGCCTTGGAAAAATGTATGCGGCCAATGATCAGATGGATGAGGCAAAAGCTGCTTTCCAGAAATATATGGATAAGTATCCGAAGGATGCAGATGCGTTAGAACAGCTCGGTGAGATCGCTGCGGAGTCCGGAGATTATGCAGATGCAGCTACTTATTATAAGAAGGCCATTGAGAATGCGGCGGATGCACAGAAGAAAGGACTGCAGAAAGAGCTGGTTGCGATGTATGAAAAGAGCGGAGATTTTTCATCTGCGCTGGAGACAGCCAAAGCTTATGTGGCAGATTATCCGGATGATGCCGACATGCAGAAGGAATACGAATTTTTACAGACCCGTGTGGATGCAGGCGGGGATGTCATCGAAGGAAATATAGACGATACAACAACGGAAGGAAACGAACAGTAAGTGGGAACAGTATATGAAAATGAACAGCCGGTAGAACGGGTAATCCTGGTGGGCATCAGCGAGCGGGACAGCGACGATACCGAAGCTTCCCTGGCGGAGCTGGCGGAACTTGCGGCGACAGCAGGAGCCGAAGTGGTCGGAACCGTGATCCAGAAACTGGAGCATATGCACCCGGGCACTTATGTGGGAACCGGAAAATTAGAAGAGATCCGCGATATGATCTGGGAAAAAGAAGCCACGGGCATTATCTGTGACGATGAGCTTTCCCCGATCCAGATGAGAAATATGGAGCAGGTGCTAGACAGCAAAGTTATGGATCGAACCTTGCTGATCCTGGATATTTTTGCGGCAAGGGCGAGAACCAGCGAGGGAAAAATTCAGGTAGAACTGGCACAGTTAAAATACCGTGCAAGCCGTCTGGCCGGATTTGGCCGTTCCATGTCCCGTCTGGGCGGTGGAATCGGAACGAGAGGACCGGGTGAGAAAAAGCTGGAGATCGACCGCCGGCTTATCGGACACAGAACCGCGCAGTTGAACCGGGAATTAAAAGAAGTGGTACGGCACCGTGAACTGACCAGAACCCAGCGAATGAAGAGCCACACAAAGGTTGCGGCCATCGTAGGTTATACCAATGCGGGGAAATCTACGTTGCTGAATACACTGACCAATGCAGGCGTACTGGAGGAAGACCAGCTTTTTGCAACATTGGATCCGACTACCCGCATGCTGGAATTATCCAATCACCAGAATCTGATGCTGACAGATACAGTTGGATTTATCCGAAAACTGCCGCATCATCTGGTAGATGCATTCAAGAGTACACTGGAAGAGGCAAAATATGCGGATTTCATCGTACATGTAGTGGATGCGTCAAACCCACAGTGGGATGCGCAAATGCATGTGGTTTACATGACACTGCAGGATCTTGGCGTGACGGACAAAAAAATCCTCACGGTATTTAACAAATGTGACCGCCTGGCCGGAGAGGAAATCTTACAGGATTTCCGGGCGGACAAGACACTGCGTATTTCAGCAAAAACCGGAATGGGGCTGGATACGTTAAAAGAAGTGTTTGAGGATATGCTCAGGGAGGACAAAGTGCTGCTGAAGCATACATTCCCGTATGAGAAAGCCGGAGAGATTCAGAAGATTCGTAAATACGGCGAACTGCTGAGAGAAGAGTACACGGCGGATGGTATTTATGTGGAAGCATATGTGCCGCCGGAACTGTAAAAAAGCAAATATGATAGTTCAGTTATATGATTCTATATAAATAGCTGTACGCATGAACTATAAAAAATGAGAACTATAACAATGTATTGCGGTAAAGTGCCGTAAATGCTAAAATAATTGTGAATTAAGAAAGGAAGGCTGTCAGGATGATACTTTTGATAAAAAACGGAACCGTGATCAATCCGGGAGACAAGACGACCACAAAGGCCGATGTTCTGGTAAAAGATGGAAAAGTGACCAAGATCGCACCGGCGATCAAAGATGCAACAGATGACATTCTGGATGCAAAGGGATGTTATGTAATGCCTGGATTTATTGATCTGCACGTACATTTGCGTGATCCGGGACTGGAGTACAAAGAGGATATTCAGACCGGAGGAGCGGCTGCACTGCATGGAGGATTTACCACCATCGTGGCAATGCCGAATACAAAACCTGTGGCAGACAAACCGGATGTGATCAATTATGTCAAACACAAAGCCGATGCAGTGACAAAAGTGCATATATTGCAGGTTGGTGCGGTGACAAAGGGACAGAAAGGCGAGGAACTTGCGGATATCCGTGGAATGGCAGCAGTAGGAAGCCCTGCTATCAGCGAAGATGGCAAATCTGTTATGAACGCACAGCTTTACCGGGAAGGTATGAAGATCGCGGCAGAAGAAGGACTGGCAGTGCTGGCACACTGTGAAGATATTAACATGGTACACGGCGGTGTGCTGAATGCGGATGCAAAATCAAAAGAACTTGGTTTTGCAGGCATTACAAACTCCGTAGAAGACGTTATCGTGGCAAGAGATATTCTGCTGGCAAAAGAAACCGGCGTGCACCTGCATTTGTGCCATTGCTCGACCAAAGACAGTGTGCGCATGGTAGAACTGGCAAAAGAAGAAGGACTTACGGTAACCGCAGAAGTCTGCCCGCATCATTTCTGCATGACTTCCGATGATATCACAGAGGATGATGCAAATTACAAGATGAACCCGCCACTTCGTACCAAAGAGGACGTGGAGGCGTTAAAGAAAGGTCTGGCCGATGACATCATGGACGTGATCGCTACCGATCATGCACCGCATGCAGCCAGAGAAAAAGAGCAGGGCATTCAGAAAGCACCGTTTGGAATCGTTGGATTGGAGACAGCAGCAGCCCTCACCTTTACAGAACTGGTAAAACCGGGCATTCTGACTCCGATGCAGATGGCAGAGAAGATGAGCTACAATCCGGCAAAAGTACTTGGTCTGGAAAAAGGTACCGTGGCAGAAGGAAGCCATGCGGATCTGACGATTTTTGACCCGGAGTGCGAGTGGGTGATCGATC
Organism: Lachnospiraceae bacterium; assembly: GCA_963617435.1. GTDB lineage: Bacteria > Bacillota > Clostridia > Lachnospirales > Lachnospiraceae > Eubacterium_I. The sequence goes on along the minus strand of CAVEOS010000001.1, from coordinate 94,092 downwards.
CGAAGGAATTTTTATCCAAGGGTAAAAATACACCGTTTGGCGGTAAAAAAGTAACCGGAAAAGTAAAAGCGACCATCGTGGACGGCGAGATTGCATATCAGGAGAAATAAATAGTTTTTATATAAAATTTCATAAAGAGGAGAACAAAGTACAATGATCAACAAGTTAGTAGAAAAAATCAAAAAAACAGGTGCACCGATCGTAGTCGGCTTAGATCCGATGCTTTCTTATGTCCCGGAGCATATTCAGAAAAAATCTTTTTCTGAGTATGGCGAGACACTGGAAGGTGCAGCAGATGCGATCTGGCAGTATAACAAACAGATTATCGACAGCACCTACGATCTGATCCCGGCAGTAAAACCGCAGATCGCCATGTACGAGCAGTTTGGTGTGGAAGGCCTGAAAGCATTCCAGAAAACCGTTGATTATTGTCATGAGAAAGATCTGGTTGTTATCGGCGATGTAAAACGTGGAGATATCGGATCCACATCCGCTGCATATGCAACCGGACATCTTGGAAAAGTTCAGGTAGGAAGCAAGACATACAGTACATTCAATGAGGATTTCGCAACTGTAAACCCATACCTTGGAACAGACGGCATCAAACCGTTTGCTGATGTTTGTAAAGAAGAGAAAAAAGGTCTGTTTATTCTTGTAAAAACATCCAATCCGTCCAGTGGTGAGTTCCAGGATCGTCTGATCGACGGAAAACCGTTATACGAACATGTAGCTGAAAAAGTTGCTGCATGGGGCGAGGACGTTATGGGCGATGAGTATAGCTACATCGGAGCCGTTGTAGGTGCTACTTATCCGGAAGTTGGTAAAGTATTACGTCAGGTAATGCCAAAGAGCTTCATTCTGGTACCGGGTTACGGCGCACAGGGTGGAAAAGGCAAAGATCTGACTCATTATTTCAATAAAGATGGTCTGGGTGCAATTGTAAACTCCTCCAGAGGTATCATTGCAGCTTACAAACAGGAGAAATACGCACAGTTTGGCGCAGAGAACTTCGCAGATGCTTCCCGTCAGGCAGTCATCGACATGATCGAAGATATCGCTTCCGCATTGAAATAAGGAGAACAACATGGCAGAGAAATTTAAGGAGCAGGCCGTAGTCATCAGCCAGGAGCAGATCGCTCCGGCGATCTACAGCCTGTGGATCAAGACAGATAAAATTGCGCAGTATGCAAAAGCAGGACAGTTTATTTCCATTTACTGTGACGATGGAAGCCGATTACTTCCGCGTCCGATCAGTATCTGTGAGATCGACAAAGAAGATTCTTCCCTTCATCTGGTATACCGTATCGCAGGTAAGGGAACTGCAGAATTTTCTGAAAAACAGACCGGAGATTATCTCTCCGTTATGGGACCACTTGGAAATGGTTTCCCATTAAAAGGAAAAAAAGCATTTCTGATCGGTGGTGGAATCGGAATCCCGCCAATCCTGGAGCTTGCAAAACAGTTAAATTGTGAGAAACAGATCGTCCTTGGATACCGTAACAGCGCTATGTTCCTTTTGGATGAGTTCAAAAAACAGGGCGAAGTTTACATTGCCACAGAGGACGGTAGTGTCGGAACAAAAGGAAACGTATTGGATGCGATCCGCGAAAATGCACTGGATGCAGAAGTAATCTATGCATGTGGCCCGACTCCGATGCTCCGTGCACTGAAAAACTATGCCGCTGAGAATAATATCGAGTGCTGGATTTCCATGGAAGAGAAGATGGCCTGTGGTATTGGCGCATGTCTGGCCTGTGTATGCAAATCCAAAGAAGTGGACGGACATACCAATGTACATAATAAACGTGTCTGCAAAGAGGGCCCGGTATTTTTAGCAGAGGAGGTAGAACTGTAATGAACACAAAAGTAACGATTGCAGGAGTAACATTTGACAATCCGATTATGGTTGCCTCCGGTACCTTCGGTTCCGGCGAGGAATTTTCTGAATTTGTAGACCTGAACCGTCTGGGCGCGGTAGTTACCAAAGGCGTGGCAAACGTTCCGTGGCCGGGTAACCCGACACCGCGTATCGCAGAAGTATACGGCGGCATGCTGAATGCCATTGGTCTGCAGAACCCGGGTATTGATGTGTTTGTCTCCAGAGACATTCCGTTTTTGAAAAAATATGATACCAAGATCATTGTAAATGTGTGTGGAAAATCCACCGAAGATTATTGTGAAGTCGTAGAGCGTCTGGCAGATCAGCCGGTAGATATGCTGGAAATCAACATTTCCTGCCCGAATGTCAAAGAGGGCGGAATCGCTTTCGGTCAGGATCCGAAAGCTGTTGAGGCGATCACAAGAGAAGTGAAAAAACATGCGAAACAGCCGGTGATCATGAAATTGAGTCCGAATGTCACAGACATTACCGTAATGGCAAAAGCAGCAGAGGCAGGCGGTGCAGATGCGTTGTCACTGATCAATACTCTGACAGGTATGAAGATTGATGTCAACAAACGTACTTTTGCGATTGCAAATAAAACCGGTGGTCTGTCTGGTCCGGCGGTACATCCGATCGCAGTACGCATGGTATATCAGGTGGCAAATGCGGTAAAACTTCCGATTATCGGAATGGGTGGAATCCAGAATACAGAGGATGCGCTGGAGCTGATGCTGGCTGGTGCAACTGCTGTCAGTGTTGGAACGGCAAATTTTGCAAATCCGAAGGTGACGATGGAAATCGTGGATGGTATTGAGCAGTATATGCAGATGCATGGGGTTGCGGATATCAATGAACTGATCGGGGCCGTGAACGGTTAGTGAGTGAGGAAATTTTCTCTGATTTTTTCACATATATTAAATTATAACCAAGATGTTGGGGTCAAAAGCATTAGAACTCTCGAATTGTGTTAATTGTTTGCAAATTATATAAAAATTGTAACTAATATTGTTGTATAAAGCCAATCTTTTGGACTAATCTCGCAGAGCAAAAACATACAACTTAAAAACAATTAATGCAATTTAATAAGAAGCCACCTTTTGACCCTAACATCTAACCAATACTATAAACAAAAATTTAGATATAGCGAAAAAGTAAAAATTCTGCCAATTCTGTTGGTTCATTCAGATCAAAAACCGGTAGATTTTCTGGTACAGATTCATACGGAAAATCAGCAACATACGCGATGGTATTTTTAAGATTACCAACCGATGTCTCGTTATAACCCTTGCGAAGCAACTGAATTTTTGGCTGGGAACCAAATTTGTAACCTTCAATTAAAATAAGGTCTACATCGTGGATCTCAGAAAGCAACTGATTCAGAGATGGCTCTCCGACAGCATGGGTTTTCAATTGTACGGTCTGCTCAGGTCCACTTAAAATCATAGTATCCACACCGGCTTTTCGCAGACGGTAGCTGTCTTTCCCGGGTTGATCAATTTCAAAACCGTGAGCATCATGTTTGATTAGTGCAATACGAAGTCCTTTTTCTTTCAGGCAGGCAATCAGTTTCTCCAGATAAGTTGTCTTTCCTGTTCCTGACTTTGCAGAAAATGAAATATAAGGAATCGTCTGTTCTGTTTGCGGAACAAAATCTGGTGGAAACAGAGCAGGCTGCTTTTCTGCCAGCATCTGCAGGGCATGATAGTAGGACGGCATATCGTTCATATTATAAAAATGCTCCTGCGGAACAAGGATGTCAGCAATGACGGTGTGCTCCGGTGTCAGAAGCTGACGCAGACGGTAGTTTTCCTCCCGTATCATGCAATCAATGTTTGGAAGACATGTTTTTGCATAGGCAGCGGAAAGCGGCTGTTTGCCACGGGTTGGATGCTCAAGTACGCAGGCGTATTTTGCCGGATCTGCATCGATGGATCGCTCCAATGTCTGGCATAATGCAAGGGCAGCATCTGTGCTTGTAAATGGTGCATCTACTGGTGTGAAAAAAAGCAAATCATCAGAAACAGCAGAAAGGCAGCTATACAATCCTCCCAGCGGACCAATTTTTTCAACGTGGTCAGGAATGGCCTGACAATCCAGCTTTTCTGCCAGATTCATCCAGAAATCCGTCATTTTCGGAACGGATAAATATATTTTTTCAAAATTCGGGCGAAAGCGGCGCACCTGATATTCGATCAGGGTGTATTCACCAAAAGGCAGAAAAGCTTTATTTGTGCCCATACGTGTGCTGAGCCCTCCACAGAGAAGGACAAGTGCGTGTGTCATATGATTATCTCCTTAATTTTCAAGACGCGAATGTGTCTGAATGATTCTTTATGCAGACATGTTCGTTGGTTGTATATAATAAGTGTATGCGTTAAAAATAAATTGAAGTAAAAAAATAGTTGTATCATATATTCTTTTGTGCTATCTTAAATGTACACAGTTATGATTCTACATAACGGTACAAGTATCTTAATAACCATCAGGTTTCAGAAATTCGGAAACTCATATATCGAGTATATTCCAAATGATGAACAAAAAGCAATAGGAAAAGGGGGGAGTTTGCGCTTTGCATTCAACTATCTTGTTTTTGTAAAGTATGTGGGATATACTTCAGATAGAGAATGTTCTTTTATACAAGAATCTATATTTAAAGGCAGGAGAAAATTATGCGTCTTACAACTTTATGTTACATAGAAAAAGATGGAAAATATCTGATAAGTGTTATCACTTCCGAACTGGGAGGGTGATCATTTATTTTTAGAACGTCTGCTATCCGGGAATCCATCATTCTTTTCGTTAAAAGTCGAGTATGAAGGGGACAGACTGGCGAAATGGAAGTTTTTTTCATAAAAATGGTTTGCAGAAACTGAAAAATAATAAAAAGACAGATCTGATTCTACTATTTGTATAGAATCAAATCTGTCTTTTGACTATTAATTTATGTGATATTTAATACTCACATTTCCAGAAAAATGCGCTGTACGGTGGAAGTTCACTGCCACCACCAAAATCGTGTGGATTTCCGGTGATCAGGTCAACAGCTGTACCGCAGCCGGCATCAAAATGAGCAGTGTATGGTTCGCCGTCTGCATTGATGGCAACGAAAACACGCTCAGAATCTGTTTTTCGTTCAAAAATACACTGACGGTTTGTCAGTACGACAGAACGAAAATCACCGTAATTTAATGCGTTGCTTGCTTTTTTTGCAGCAGCAAGTTTGGAAATCCATGTAGTCAGATCATTTTCTATCGGCGCATCGAAGCAGGCACGTAAAGCCGGATCGCCTTCGCTTTTGTTTGCCTTTGAACCCCACTCGCTTCCATAGTAAACGCATGGAATACCCGGCATGCCAAAACAGAGGGCATAGATCAGCGGCAGATGATGCTCGTTGGTCAGATTGCTGGCAATACGGCTGACATCGTGATTGTCTACAAAGCAAAGCAGATGTTTTCCGCGGTAAAGTGTCCAGTTTTCCGGACCAAACTGACGCAGGAGAGAGTGTACGATCTCAAACATATTCATGGAGTTGAAGCTGGAGAACAGTCCCTTGTAACATTCATAGTTTGTGGCAGAATGCAGCATGGAATCGTTCATCAGGCGGTTATAATCGCCGTGGAGCATTTCACCTACCAGGAAGAAGTCTGGTTTCAGGCTGTCACAGAAGGCTCGGAGTTCACGGACAAAATTTTCATCCAGACAGTAAGCCACATCCAGACGCAGCCCGTCGATATCAAATTCTTCCACCCAGCTTCGGATGCTGTCAAAAATATGCTGTTTGACATCCGGGTGGCAGAGATTTAATTTTACAAGGTCATAATTGCCTTCCCAGCCCTCATACCAGAGTCCGTCATTGTAGTTGGAATTGCCGTCAAAACTGATATGGAACCAGTCTTTATACGGGGAATCCCAGCGTTTTCCCAGCACATCCTGAAAGGCCCAGAAGCCGCGGCCGACATGATTGAACACACCGTCTAATACGACTTTGATGCCCTCTTTATGTAATGCGTTGCAGACGTCAGCAAAGTCGTCATTTGTGCCGAGACGCACATCAATTTTTCGAAAATCCCTGGTATTATATCCATGAGTATCAGATTCAAATACCGGTGAAAAATAAATGGCATTTGCACCGAGATTTTTGATGTGTGGAATCCAGTCGATGACCTTTCGGATGCGAGGTGTCAGCATACCGTCGTTTTCAAAAGGTGCTCCACAGAAGCCTAATGGATAAATTTGATAAAATATACTTTCGTAAGCCCACATAGTTCAAGCCCTCATTTCTAAAAAATACTATATTACTTCAGCTCGTCTGCATTTACATCGATCAGAGATGATGTACAGTTCGGGCAGCGTGTTGCCTCAATATTGATCTCAGACATACAGTATGGACACTGTTTTGTGGTCGTTTCAGCCGGAGCTTCCGGTGCCGTTTTGCGCAGTTTGTTTAAAAACTTCACGATGCAGAATACAACGAGTGCCATGATGATAAAGTTGATCACGTTGGAAATAAAGGAACCGTATTTGAATACAGCGGCACCTGCTTTTTCCGCGGCGTTTAACGTCTCATAATGGGAACCGTCCAGGGTGATAAAAAGATTGGAAAAATCAATCTTTCCTGTGAAAATTCCGAGAATCGGATTGATGATGTCATTTACCAGAGAATTTACAATGCCGGTAAATGCACTGCCGATGATCATACCAATGGCAAGATCCATCATGTTGCCTTTTAAGGCAAACTCTTTGAATTCCTGAATGAATTTTTTCATATCTTACATATCCTCCTTATGTATGGCGATGTGTTTTTTTTGAAAAAGATCATCGCGACTGTAATGACATAAGTATACCATAGGTTACTGTCTTTGTGTACAAGAGAACCGCGAAAATTCGGCATTTTCTGAGTAAATTGTGGAAAATGATGCTATATAACTGGTAAGGCCAAAATTAGTAATGACAAACTGAAAGCACTGTGCTACACTTGATATAGAGAAATGATGCATAATATATGATTTATAAAAATGGGAGATGAAGCTATGACAATTGTAACTACGATGTGTAAATTATTAATTGCGATGCTGATTGGTTTTTATTTGTTTAAGAAGAACATTCTGACCAAGGAAGTAAACGCAAAACTTTCCAGTATGATCGTGCAGATCACCTGTCCGTGTATTATTTTAAACAGTCTTTCCACGGTGTCACACGACGATACCGGTATGGTTCTGAAGCTGTTTCTGGCAGGTGTGCTAATGTATGTGATCTTCCCGATCATGGCCTGGATCATTACAAAAATCATGCGTGTACCGGCGCATCTGCGTGGAACGTACATGTGTATGCTTATTTTTTCAAACAACTCTTTCATGGGTTATCCGGTCGTACAGGCTCTGTATGGCGACAGCGCGATCTTTTATATCACAATTTTTAACATGCCGTTTAGTATTCTGTTCTTCTCCATGGGACTGCATTTGCTGAAAAAAGATGCGGCCATCGAGTCTGGAAACTTTGTAAAGGAAAAACTGAATTTTCGCAGTTTTATCAATAACGGAATTATTGCTTCTGTTGCGTCACTGGTTATTTATTTTGCAAATATTCCGATGCCGGATATTTTCTATGCCTGCGTTGGATTCGTCGGAAATATCACGACACCGTTGTCCATGATCATCATCGGTGCATCTATGGCAGCAGCATCTTTTGGGGATATCAAAAAAGAGAAGGGTATCTGGCCGATGCTTCCAATCCGTCTGGCTGTAATGCCAGTGATCGTGTGGCTGTTCATGCATCTGGTAACAAAGGATGTGACACTGATCAATATTTGTACCATTGGTGCAGGTATGCCGGTTGCTTCACTGGTTGCTATGGGTGCGGCTCCATATCCGAGACAGAGCCGGTCAGCGTCTATCAGTGTGGCGATTTCGACGATCGTGTCGCTGGTGACGATACCGATTATGGCGGTGTTGCTTGGAGCCTGAAGTAGTGGTACAATACTTCGTATAGAGCAATAGTTATCATGAGGAGGAGCGTATCATGTATCAGGCAAAAGAGACTAGATATGACAAAATGGTGTACAACCGCTGTGGAAACAGTGGGCTGAAACTGCCGGAGGTTTCCCTTGGTTTCTGGCACAATTTTGGGGACACCGGTGTTTATGAAAATATGCGTCAGATGGTGTTCACCGCTTTTGACAATGGTATCACACATTTTGATCTGGCAAATAATTATGGCCCGGAGTACGGCAGTGCAGAGGCAAATGTTGGAAAACTTCTGAAAGAGAATTTCAGACCATATCGTGACGAGCTGATCATCAGTACAAAAGCTGGCTACGATATGTGGAAAGGTCCATATGGTGACTGGGGAAGCCGCAAATATCTGCTGGCAAGTCTCGATCAGAGTCTGCAGAGACTGGGACTTGATTATGTGGATATTTATTATCATCACCGGATGGACCCGAATACTCCGCTGGAGGAGACCATGGGTGCTCTGGACCAGGCGGTAAAAAGTGGAAAAGCATTGTATGCCGGAATTTCCAATTATGACGGCGAGTCCATGAAACGCGCGGCTGCGATCATGAGAGAGTTACATTGTCCGTTTGTCATCAATCAGAATCGATATTCTATTTTTGACCGTACCATTGAGCAGAATGGTTTGAAACAGGCAGCACAGGACGAGGGCAAAGGAATTATTGCATTCAGTCCATTGGCACAGGGCATGCTGACCGATCGTTATCTGAATGGCATTCCTGCAGACAGCCGTGTAAATACAGATGGCAGATTTCTGAAAAAAGAGCAGTTTACGGACAGTAAGATTCATCAGATTCAGGCACTGAATGAAATGGCAAAACAGCGTGGCGAAAGTCTGGCGCAGATGGCACTGAAATGGGTATTGAAGGACGATGTGGTGACAAGTGTTCTGATCGGAGCATCTAAGCCGCAGCAGATTTTGGACAATATCAAAGTGATTGATAGTGCCGGATTCACGGATGAAGAGATTAGAATGATCGATGAAATTTCCAAAAACTAGAATATATCTTGCCAAGGAAGATGATTCTGATGCAGAAACATAATTCTGGTAAAAAAAGATGAATCTGGCAAAAAAGAGGATTCATGTAGGAAAATACGATAGAAAAAGAATGGGGAATGACCATCAAGGCGGCTGAAAATTGCCGGCACCGAAAAAATTGTTGCTGGTGGATGGCGCAGAACATGGTACCGGATATCTGGTCGATAACGAGGCCTATAAACAGGCGCTGCGGGAATTTTGTAGTTGAAAGATTGAAATTAGTGAAGGTGCCAGCCATCAATCTTATCTCTGCAGCTAACAATCGCTTGCCGAGGAAAGATTGCCTGCCTGGCGCCATGTACGTTTCGTTAAATATTTTTGCTGTATAGTATTTTGTGATTTAACAGCATTATTTTGCGTGCACAACATAACATATGCAGCGGTATAATTGTAAATGTGCACGTGTCACGAAGTGCAAGGTGGTGCAAAAATTTACTAATTTCACAGAGTAAATTAAGAACTCCAGCAATTTTTTCTTGGGGAGCGATTGTTAGCGACCGAGACGAAATTGCTGGAGTTCCTATTATAAACTAACGTAGTAAATTTTAAGCCACCCTAAACAAGATCTCAAGAGCTCATATCCCGGGATTTCTGCACGCAGACCCTCTGCGCCTCGATCACCGCACTCCGGAATCCGGATTTCTCCAGCGCAGCCACAGCCTCAATCGTCGTACCACCCGGAGAGCATACCGCATCCTTAAGTTCACCCGGATGTTTTCCTGTCTCCAGTACCATTTTTGCAGAACCAAGAACCGACTGGGCAGCAAATTTATACGCCTGTGCCCGTGGCATTCCATCTGCCACAGCGGCATCTGCCATTGCTTCGATAAACATGTATACATAAGCCGGAGAGGAACCGCTGACGCCGACAACGGCATCCATCAGATGCTCGCTGATGACCTCAGATTCTCCAAAGCTGTTGAAGATTGCCTGAATCTCAGCCATATCCTCTTCAGTAACCGCATCGTTATAGCAGATGGCACTCATGGAAGCACCAACCAGTGCCGGGGTATTTGGCATGACGCGTACCAGCTTGATGGAACGCTCAAACATGTCTTCAATGCGTTCCATCGGCTGACCGGCTGCAATAGATACAATGATGGCATCCTCTTTGATAGAATGGCGGATCTCCGGAATAACCTTGTGGAACATGTTTGGTTTTACGGCCAGAAACAGAATATCCGCTTTCTGTGCAGCCGCTTTATTGTCCATAGTTGCCTCAATGTTCAAAGTTTCTTTTAAACGAATGACAGAGGACTCATGTGCGGCAGTGGCGCAGATGTGATCGCAGTCTGACAGACCGGAAGTGAGCAGTCCGCTGATGATCGCTGTGGCCATATTTCCACCGCCGATGAAACTGATCATTTTTTCAATCATAATTTACAACTCCTTTCAAAAATTACAGCATAAAAATAGCTGTATGACAGAATATAACGAACTTTATTTTGCAGAAAAAGGAAAATAAGATTTTGGAATCTGTATTTTGGTTTTATAAAAACAGGGATGCCAGAAATACAACGTTGTATTGGTGGCACCCCCATTTTGTTTTATCGGAAAATCATAAGATTTTCATTTTAAAAGCCTGTTCGATTTAGAAATCTGTAAAGTTTTTCTCTTTACGTTTCTCAAGGAAAGCTGTCATTCCTTCTGTTTTATCATGTGTAGAGCATGTCATACCGAAGAGGTTTGCTTCGTATTCAACAGCATTCTTGATGTCCATATCGTAACCGTTGTTGATAGCAGCTTTTGCGATAGCAACAGCGTAGCTTGCGTTACGAGCGATCTTACCAGCTAATTTCTTAGCAGTAGCCATCAGCTCTTCCTGCGGAACAACTTTGTTTACAAGACCGATTCTGTAAGCCTCAGCAGCATCGATATTCTGGCATGCAAAGATCATTTCTTTTGCACGGCCCATGCCAACCAGGCGGGCAAGTCTCTGTGTACCACCGAATCCTGGAATGATTCCAAGACCACACTCCGGCTGTCCGAATAATGCATTTTCAGAAGCGATACGGATATCACAAGCCATGGAAATCTCACATCCACCGCCTAATGCAAAACCGTTTACAGCTGCGATTGTAACCTGACGCATATTCTGTAATTTAAAGAACGGCTCTGAAGCTCTCATACCGAAAGCACGTCCTTCTGCTGCAGAGAAGTTAACCATCTCAGAGATGTCTGCGCCTGCAACGAATGATTTTTCACCAGCACCTGTAAGAATAACAACTTTGATGTCGTCTCTTCCTTCAATCTCTGTCAGAACTTCGTTTAACTCTGTCAGAGTCTCACTGTTCAGTGCATTTAATGCCTTTGGCCTGTTAATGGTAAGTACGGCGATTGGGCCTTCTACTTCTAAAAGTAAATTATTCATTTCAAATACCTCCTGTTTTGGTAGTTCATGTATTATATAATACCATTACTCAACAAACTGATTATACACCATATTTGTTAAAAAGAAAACAATAAAACTAAGATTTGCCAGTAGAAAAAGTATAAAAAATCTGTTAAAGTGCTAAAAGATATAAATGAATGGAGTGTAAAAGAAAGATTAGCATAAAAAGAGGAAGAGAGAAAATGCTGGAAAATTTTGACTTAGAACAGATTGTGGAGCCATTGCTGGTCTGGTTTGGAAAAAATGCCCGGACGCTGCCCTGGCGGTCGGTGGCAACGCCGTATCGTGTCTGGGTGTCAGAAATCATGCTGCAGCAGACCAGGGTGGAAGCGGTCAAGCCATATTTTGAACGTTTTATGACAGCACTGCCGGATGTAAAAGACCTGGCAGAATGTGAGGAAGAGAAACTTTTAAAATTGTGGGAAGGCCTTGGATACTATAACAGAGTACGAAATATGCAGATTGCGGCGCAGACCGTGATGGAAGAGTACGGCGGAACGCTGCCGGCAGATTATGAAAAACTGCTTTCGCTGAAAGGAATCGGCAGTTATACGGCGGGAGCGATTGCTTCTATTGCATATGGAATTCCGGTTCCGGCGGTGGATGGAAACGTATTGCGGATTCTGATGCGTGTGTCTGCGGATGATTCGGATATTATGAAGCAGTCTGTAAAAACAAAGGTGGAAAAAGCACTTCTGGATGTGATCCCAAAGGACCGGGCAGGCAGTTTCAATCAGGCACTTATGGAACTTGGAGCAATCGTCTGTGTGCCAAATGGAGAGCCATTGTGTGAAAAATGTCCATGGTACGATTTTTGTGAAACGCGAAAAAGAGGACTCTGGCAGGAACTTCCGGTGAAAAAGAAGGCGAAAGCCAGAAGAATCGAAGACCGCACCGTGCTTGTAATCCGTGACGGAGAGCGTGTGGTTTTGAAAAAACGGCCGAAAAAGGGACTGTTAGCCGGATTGTATGAATTTCCGAATGAGCTGGGAAATCTTTCCGAGGACGAAGCTCTGCATGTGGTGCAGGAAATGCATTTGCATCCGATGCGGATTCAGAAACTGGAAGATGCGAAACATATTTTTTCCCATGTGGAATGGCATATGCAGGGCTATATGGTGGAAGTAGATTCGTTGACGAGAGAAGAAGCGGGACTTTTGTTTGTGGAGGCGGCGCATTCCGAGGAGGCGTATCCGATACCGGCGGCTTTTGCGGCGTATACAAAATATATGAACATTCGGCTTGGAAATGAAAGGTTTGTGGAGAAGTAGCGTTCTCTGCGAGAACTTAAAAGAGGAGCCGATGCGTAGGCACCGGCTATACATGAAAAAGATTTATGAAAAGAAATTGAAAATTTCTAAGTTGTTTTGTGTAAGATCTTTATTTATCTTACAGTTAGAAGTATAGAGATAAATTGTGTCTTTCGTATGTGGAGAGTATGTTTTTTTTGCAAATAAAATGTGAACAAATTATGAAGAACATGCTCACCGGATTTTTGTAAAATTATATGGGTGAAATGTAAGAAAAAATTTAGAAAAAATAAGTTAATTTTTTCAGATTCGTGAGGTATACTAAAAGGAAAGATGTATCGGAAATAAAAAAGAAAAATCAAATGCAGAAAGAAGTTACCGGCATATAGAAATCGGAAGCGTACGCCTGATGTTCGATGCATTTGATTTGACCTGTACATAAATAAAAAAAGGGGAAATTCTTGTATGAAATTATTAACATTTACTGTGCCTTGTTACAATTCACAGGACTATATGCGGCGCTGTGTGGATTCCTTGCTGGTAGGCGGAGAAGACGTGGAAATTATCATCGTGGATGATGGTTCTAGCGATAACACAGGCGCGATTGCAGATGAATATGCGAAGGAATATCCGTCAATCATCCGGGTGATCCATCAGGAAAACGGAGGACACGGGGCTGGTCTGAACGCAGGCCTGAATCACGCCACCGGTTTGTATTTTAAAGTCGTGGACAGTGATGACTGGATCGATGCTGAGAGTTATCATCAGATTCTGGATACGTTACATAATCTGTGTTCTGCCGGATGCATGCTGGATATGATGATCAGCAATTTTGTATACGAAAAAGAGGGGGCAAAGCATAAATCTGCCACCCGTTATCATAACATACTTCCGCAGGGACAGCTTTTTGGCTGGGAAGAAACGAAAAATTTTAAAATTGGAAAATATATTCTGATGCATTCGGTAATTTATCGGACACAGCTGCTGCGGGATTGCCATCTGGTGCTGCCGAAGCATACGTTTTATGTGGATAATCTGTTTGTGTATGTGCCGCTGCCATATGTGAAGACGATGTATTATCTGGATGTGGATTTTTACCGTTATTATATTGGCAGAGATGACCAGTCCGTCAATGAGAAAAATATGATCAAAAACATTGACCAACAGATCAAGGTCAATAAGATCATGGTGGATTCTTATGATCTGTGGAAAATAACAGACCATCATTTGCGCCATTATATGTTAAATTATTTGGAGATTATTACAGTGATTTCGACTGTAATGCTTTTAAAATCCGGCACGAAAGAAAATCTTGAAAAAAAACGGGAACTCTGGACATATATTAAAGATACAGATATTCGATTGTTCCATAAACTCAGAAACCGTATTATGGGTCAGACGTTGAATCTTCCGGGAAGAGGCGGCAGAAAATTGTCACTGACAATTTATAAAATTTCCCAAAAGGTAATTGGTTTCAATTAGGTGATTATTACGGGAAATTGTGTTGTTTAAAAAGAAGGTTATGAAAAAGTAAATTAAGCGCCAGTCAGGCAATCTTTCCTCGGCAAGCGATTGTTAGCAACAGAGGTAAGATTGATGACTGGCGCTTTCACAGACTAAAATTTATAGCATTTTATACATGATATTTCGCCGCACTGAGTTCATTGAACACTTTCTGTTTCATATTGTACAGCTTATCCGAAAGATCCACATATACCTTAGACGGATTTACAAAACGCATATTCTCATCCCAAAGTGTGGCCTTTTCCTGTGTACAGATATTCTGAATCTCCATAACACTCGGAGAAGTATAAACGCATTTTCCTTCTTCGAAGATCGGAACCAGCAGTTTTCTCATGGTGTAAGTGCCACCAGCCAGACGCGTCCGTTTCCATGTCTCGCTTGGATCAAAGAGCACCATATCTTCCTTCTCATCAAAGGTCTCATCTTCCAGACAGATCAGATCTGCACGGATTTTTCCTGTTTCTTTATCATAAATACGATAAATTTCTTTGTTTCCCGGGTTGGTAACTTTCTCTGTATTTTCGGAAAGTTTGATCTTCGGGATGAAATTGCCGTCCGTATTGCGGATCGCAGCCAGTTTGTATACACCGCCGAAAGCCGGGCAGTCTCTGGAAGTGATCAGGCTTGTGCCGACACCCCAGGAAGTGATCTTTGCGCCCTGGATTTTCAGAGTCTCGATCAGGTATTCGTCAAGGTCGTTGGAAGCGGAGATGATCGCATCCGGGAATCCGGCCTCATCCAGCATTTTACGAACTTTTTTGGACAGGTAAGCAAGGTCACCGCTGTCCATACGGATACCATAATTATGAAGTTCCACACCGGCATCTTTCATTTCCTGGAACACGCGGATGGCGTTTGGAATACCGGATTTTAAGGTATCATAAGTGTCTACCAGCAAAATGCAGGCATTCGGATATAATTCTGCGTATGTTTTAAATGCAGTGTATTCATCCGGGAAACTCATGATCCAGCTGTGTGCATGGGTTCCTTTTACCGGAATGTTGAAAATCTGTCCGGCAAGTACGTTGGAAGTTCCGCAGCAACCACCGATGACAGCAGCGCGGGCACCGTAAATACCGGAGTCTGGTCCCTGTGCACGGCGAAGTCCGAATTCCATGACACCGTCATTCTGTGCCGCATAGCAGACACGGGCTGCTTTTGTGGCGATCAGGCTCTGGTGGTTCAGGATATTTAAAATCGCTGTCTCTACCAGTTGTGCTTCCATGATCGGAGCAACCACTTTGATAAACGGCTCACGCGGGAAGATCACAGTTCCTTCCGGGATCGCGTAAATGCTTCCGGAGAAGCGAAATGTGCTGAGGTATTTTAAGAAATCCTCGTCAAACATGTTCAAGCTCTGGAGATAACGGATATCGTCCGCAGAGAACTGAAGGTTTTTGATGTAGTCGATAACCTGTTCGAGTCCGCATGCGATGGCATAACCGCCTCCGCATGGATTTTCACGGTAAAAAGCGTCGAAGACAACCACGTCCTGGTTCTGCGCTTTGAAATAACCCTGCATCATGGTTATCTCATATAAATCAGTGAGTAATGTCAGATTTAATGATCTCATAGTATCAGTATTGACCGGCGGCCGGTCATTTCCTCCCTATCCTTATAAATAAAATATATAAATACTGATGTTACTGTTTTTATCAGTAAATTTTGGGCAAACGCCTTTTAACCAGTATACACTTTTTTCAGAAAACTTCCAGTTTTTTTTCAATATTAGACAGATAAAATGGACCATAATTCACTTGCAAAGTGAAAAACTGCAGATTTACAATTTCACAAAACTAGCATAACTAAATTGCATGATAGTACTTTGAAAAGTAATTTTACATTTACTGTGCCAAATTATATACTTGTATCAGAACAAATGGTTACCAGTCGGATACATCAGACGTGAGATGACTCCCAACTCTATAGGTGGTGAGCAACAAGGGCTTTCTTGAATTTTAGGGGATGAAGCAAAATACCGGACTCAGGATATTATCTGAGGTTAAATCCGATGGTGAGTTAAGACGAGGAGGAGAAACTATGTCAGTTATTAATGAGATTTCAGTAGCTTTACAGAAAGGAAAGAGAAAAGATGTAACCAGATTAGTGCAGCAGGCCATTGATGAAGGAATGGATGCGGCAACTATTTTAAAAGATGGACTTCTTGCAGGAATGAATATCATTGGCGAAAAATTCAAAAACGATGAAGTATTTGTACCGGAAGTACTGGTTGCAGCCCGTGCCATGAATGCAGGAACCGCACTGTTAAAACCGCTTCTTTCCGGAGATGCAGCTGAACCGCTTGGAAAAGCCTGCATCGGAACTGTAAAAGGTGATATGCATGATATCGGTAAAAACCTGGTTCGTATGATGATCGAAGGAAAAGGTATTGAGATCATTGACCTTGGTGTAGATGTAGATCCGCAGGATTTTGTAAAGTGTGCCATTGAGAATGACTGCAGCATTATCTGCTGTTCCGCACTTCTGACAACTACCATGCCAATGCTTGGTGAAGTAGTAAAAGCAGCAGAAGAGGCAGGAATCCGCGACAAAGTAACGATCATGGTTGGTGGCGCTCCTGTAAATCAGGCATTTGCAGACAGCATTAACGCTGATATCTATACAGAAGATGCTGCTTCCGCAGCTGATGCGGCAGCAGCAGTATTTGCAAACTAACAATTAGGAGGGGATTTATTATGACAATGAACATGAAACAGTGGGTAGCAGATGTGATCGCAAGTGACAAAAAGAAAGCTTTACCGGTACTTTCTTTCCCATCCATTCAGAAAATAGGAATTACCGTAGCAGAGCTGATCAACAGCAGTGACAAACAGGCAGAAGGTATGAAGATCATCGCAGATTCCTGTCCGACAGCAGCCAGTGTAAGTTTAATGGATCTGTCTCTGGAAGCAGAGGCTTTTGGATCTACTATCCGTGTATCTGATGATGAGGTTCCAACCGTTATCGGTTCCATCGTTTCCACAGAGGAAGAAGCAGAGGCACTGAAAGTTCCGGAAATCGGTGCAGGCCGTACCCAGATTTACATTGATGCTATCGAGAAGGCATGCAAACTGATCACAGACAGACCGGTTCTGGCAGGCGTTATCGGACCGTTCTCCCTGGCAGGAAGACTTCTGGATGTATCCGAAGCACTGATGTATTGTTATGATGAGCCGGATATGGTACATACTGTTCTGCAGAAAGCGACTGAGTTTCTGATCAACTACTGTAACGAGTACAAAAAAGTCGGCGCAAACGGAATCGTAATGGCTGAGCCGCTGGCAGGTCTGTTATCCCCGGCTCTGGCACAGGAGTTTTCCGCTGACTATGTAAAACAGATTGTTGACGCTGTTCAGGATGACAACTTCATCGTTGTATACCATAACTGCGGAAATACAGCAGTAAAAACAATCGATACCATCGTGACAAACGGCTGCCTGATGTATCATTTCGGAAATGCCATCAATATGGCTGAGATGATGAGCCATGTTCCAGAGAATCTTGTTGCTATGGGTAACGTAGATCCGGCAGGAGAGTTTAGAAACGGAACTGCAGAGAGTGTATACAATAGAACAAAAGAAGTAATGAACGAGTGCTGCAAATACAAAAACTTTCTGATTTCTTCCGGCTGTGATATTCCGCCGATGTCTCCATGGGAGAATATCAATGCATTCTTTAAAGCAGTAGAAGATTTTTATGCATAAAAACGTATTAAGTGGAGGAATGTATTATGGGTAAATATGAAGAGAATCTTGAATTACTGAGAAAAACGGTTCGCTGTGAACCGGTAGACCGTGTACCGGTGATTCCGTGTGGAAATGCTTACTTTGCACGAGCACAGCATATTTTGTTAAAGGACTATATCACAGATTTTGACAAAGCATGTGATGCTAACCTTGCTGAGTTAGAGCGCATCGGAGCAGACGGCACACAGAATGTAATCTTTTCCCCGTATCTGCTCGGTACACAGTGGCTTTCCAAAGCTGCATTGCCGGGACAGGAACTGGGTGATGACGATATGTGGCAGATCAAAGAGTTTGAGAACATGCAGTTTGAGGATTATGAAAAGATCAAAGAGATGGGATGGGATGCATTCCAGAAACAGTTTATCGCAGAAAAATGTGATAATAACTGGGAAAATCTGAAACCGTTCTTTGAGGCAAATCCGCGCAGTTATCAGAAATTCTATGAGGCAGGTATTCCGTGTATCGTAGATTTCCTGATGATCACACCGTTTGAGTATTTCTGCGGCGGACGTTCTCTGGAAGCATTTTTCATGGATGATCTGATGGAAGAGCCGGAACTGATGCATGAAATTTTTGATATGGTACTGGAGCACAACCTGAAAGCTTACAGACAGCAGATCGAAGATACTCATGCCCTAGGCGTATGGATCGGTGGCTGGAGAACCGGTCCGGATCTGGTTTCGCCGAAAATGTTTGACGAGTTTGTATGGCCGTCCTTTAAGGCTTACTATGATCTGTGCATCGAGATGAATGTCATTCCGATGTTCCATCTGGATTCCTGCTGGAACCTGAATCTTGAGAAATTCAAACGTCTGGAAGATAAGACGTATGTGCTTGCACTGGATTCAAAGACAGACATCAGAAAAGCAAGAGAAGTACTTGGAAAAGATGTATGTATTCTCGGTGATGTGCCGTGTGAACTGATGACATTCGGAACACCGGAAGAAGTAAAAGAGTATGTCGCAAAACTTCTGGAGGATATCGGACCTTGGGGCTGCATGATCGCAACCGGATGTGATATTCCTTCCGATGCAAAACCGGAAAATGTGCTGGCAATGAGTGAGGCGGCACACGAGTTTCTGCAGACACATCCGCAGAAATAAACTGGAATTGTAACAGAAAAGAACGAATGTATGCAAACCCTCGAAAAGATGCTATTATTATGCATTTTTTCGAGGGTATTTTTTATGACATCGGAATATGGGGGAGATTTTTTTGCAAAAACGGTCGAAATATGATAGGATAGAGCACAGGGGGTTTTTGCCATGAACATGATTCAAATGAAGTATTTTATCACGGCAGCCAAGTGTCTGAATTTTACAAAAGCCGCAGACAAGTTGTTTATCACACAGCCGGCCTTGAGCCGTCAGATTGCTTCCATGGAGGCAGAACTGAACATGCAGCTTTTTATCCGAAATAACCGTTCGGTCCGGCTGACACCGGCGGCGGTGGTACTGTTGGAAGGATTTGAGAAAATTTACAACGATTATAATGTGACGGTGGCAAAAGCACTGAACAGTTTTCAGGGGCTGAGTGGTGAGCTGAATATCGGTATCCTGGATGGAACTTATGTGGGAGATCTGTTTCCGGGAGTGTTGCAGCATTTTGCAACCTGCTATCCGAATGTAAAAATCAATCTGCAGAATTACAGTTTTAATGCACTGGTGGAGAATCTGTATGGAAATAAACTGGATCTGATCATTACGCTGAAATTCGATGTGGAGCACCGGGAAAAGATGAAATACAGAATTATCGAAGAGACCAGAGATCATGTGGTGGTACATAAGGATCACCGTTTGGCAAATGCATCCTATGTGAAACTTTCCGATTTTAAGGATGATACTTTTATCATGGTATCCACGGAGGATTCAGAAGAATCACCGAAACTGATCATTGATGCATGCAAAACGAGTGGTTTTAATCCCAAGGTAAAATTTGCAAGTTCTGTGCAGGAGGAAATGCTCTGGGTGCAGGCTGGTGTTGGTGTGTGCATTCTGGATTCGAGAAACCTGTTGTCGAACAATGACAGTGTGCGTTTCCTGAATACGGATATCATCAGTGATCCAAGTCTGACGATGGCATGGAATGTGGATAATTATAATCCGATGCGTGAGATTTTTGTAGATAATTTCTTTGGAACCGAAGAAAAGTAATGAGAAGAAAATGTACTGGGAAAGCAAAGTTACCGGTATATTTGATCAAAAGGAGAGTCAGGTCATGGACCTGGCTTTCTGGGGTTATATCAGTCAAAAAACAGTCTGGTATCGTAAGCTTTTCTATTATTGAAATTGTAAAGTGGAAAAGAAGTATTGCATACAGGGAAGCGCATGGCAACATACGAAAATGGAATGACGACATAAGCGTTCTGCCATTGAGTTTTTATATAGGGGGATTTATAATAAATTCTGTGGAAAAAAGAGAGAAACAGGGGGATTTACCATGGAATTAGAAACTTTGATCCGGGAGGCAAAGGAACGGTTCGGGTTTGAAGAAGCCGGAGCTCTGAATGTGGGAGCACTGGAGTTTTTGCCGGAAGTGCGTCAGATGTGTGCAGCGGACCGGTGCCGTTCTTATAACCGTAACTGGGCCTGTCCGCCGGGGTGCGGCACGCTGGAAGAAATTGCGCAAAAGGTGGCTCCGTACACCAGAGGCATTCTGGTGCAGTCTGTGGGACAGCTTGAGGATGAATTTGACGTAGAGACCATGATGGAGACGGAGCAGAATCAGAAGGAACGGTTTGCGGCACTTGTGGAGTATGTGCGTAGTCAGGAGCCGGACTGCATTCCTATGGCGGCAGGAGCCTGTCAGGTTTGCAAAAAATGCACGTATCCGGATGCGCCCTGCCGGTTTCCGGAGAAATCCATTCCATCGATGGAAGCATATGGATTATTTGTCAGCAAGGTGTGTATCCAATCCGGCATGAAATATAATTACGGAAAGAATACGATTGCGTACAGCAGTTGTATTTTGCTGAAATAGACGAAAGTACACTTGTATACAACCGGGTCATTTTGTAAAATGGAGACAGTGTTTCTCCCAGATAGATGATTCTGACCAGGACGGATCAGGTAAAGGTAGTAAAAAGAGAAGGAATTACAGGGAATGAAAATAGAAGTAATATTTGGAAATAAAAAGACGACATACACAGGAGCGTGGAAGCACACCACGCTCCTTGAAGTGTTTCAAGAGGTTGGAATCACGCAGGTGCATGCGCCCTGCGGCGGAAACGGAACCTGCAGAAAATGTCTGGTTTATGTGGATGGAGCCGGTGATGTGCTGGCCTGCCAGACTCTGTGTGAGGATGGCATGTGTATTACCATACCGGAAGAACAGAAGTCTTTGATTGCAGAGAGAGGAAACTGTTATCTGTACCCGGCGGATGGTGAAAAAGGTCTGGTGGCAGCCTGCGATATCGGAACCACGACAGTGGTTTGTCATCTGCTGGATCGGGCAACCGGAGAGCGGCTTGGAACGGTCAGCGCGCCGAATGCGCAGCGCAGTTTTGGGGCAGATGTGATCTCAAGGATTCAGGCGTCCATGGAATATGGCTTAAATCGGCTGAGAGATGCCATTGTGTCACAGATCAACATGATGCTGATACAGCTCAAAGCACAGACTGGAAGGACAGAAGGTATTCACATGCTGGCAGTCGCGGGAAATACCGTAATGTGTCATCTGTTTTGCGGCCTGTCTCCGGAGAGTATTGGTGTGGCACCGTTTACACCATTATCACTGTTTGGAGAGGTATACGAAGCGGAGACGCTTGGAATTGCAAACTGTGAAAAAGTGTATGTGATCCCATCGGTAGCCGGATATGTTGGTGGCGATATTGTATCGGATCTGGCAGCAGTTCAGATGCATTCTTCCAAACTGGCAAAAGAGGGTGAGAAAGAAACATTGCTTTTGGATATCGGTACAAACGGTGAGATGGTACTTGGAAAATCAGGAAAATTCGTCTGCTGTGCCACTGCCGCCGGACCTGCCTTTGAGGGAGCGGAGATCGCCATGGGAATGCCGGCGGCTACCGGGGCTATTTCAAAAGTATGGCTGGAAGATGGAAAAATCTGTTGTTCCACCATTGATGACGCAAAGGCCATTGGAATCTGCGGATCCGGGCTGATCGATGCATTGGCTGTTTTTCTGGAAACAGGATTACTGGATGAAACCGGACTGATGGCAGATGAGGATGAGGTGGAAGATGCTTTTGCCGGATATCTGGGTGAAGATGAAGACGGAACCTGTGTCTGGCTGACAGATGAGGTAAAAGTGACCCAGGCGGATGTGAGAAAATTGCAGCTGGCCAAGGCATCCATTGCAGCGGGCATTCAGATTTTGCTGGAAGAGAGAGGGATTGCTGTGACGGAAGTGGAGCAGGTAATTCTGGCAGGTGGATTTGGCAGCTTTTTAAATAAAAAGAGTGCGGCAGCCATCGGGCTGATTCCGGCGGAACTGGAACAGGTGACGGTTTCGGTTGGAAATGCCGCAGGGGAAGGTGCAGTATCGGCGGCGCTGTCAGAGGATGCACGCCAGGAACTTGGAAGCCTGCAGCAGGAAATGCGCTATGTGGAATTGTCCACACATAAGAAGTTCAGCGACGCCTATATGGCGGAGATGTTCTTTGAATAAGATTACGAATATAGAAAAAAGAGGACATATATTTATTTTAGAGAAAGGGGAACTTATGATGAAAGGAATTTTGTACGGGGTAGGAGTAGGACCGGGAGATCCGGAACTGATGACATTAAAGGCGGTTCGAATGATCCGTGAGACAGAGGTGATCGCAGTACCTGGGGCTGACGCAAAAGAAACGGTTGCTTATAAGATTGCGGCGCAGGCAGCACCGGAACTGGCGGATAAGGAACTGCTTTCTATTTATATGCCGATGACGCATGATCCGCAGGAACTGGAAGAAAATCACAAAAAAGGTGCAAAAGCCCTGGAGGAAGTGCTGGATCAGGGACGTGATATTGTATTTCTGACACTGGGAGATCCGACGATTTATTCCACCTTTTCCTATCTGCAGAGACGCGTGGAGGAAGATGGTTATGAAACGGCACTGGTAAGCGGTATCACATCTTTCTGTGCAGCAGCAGCCAGAACCAATCAGCCGCTGGTGGAGTGGAACCAGACATTACATATCGTACCGGCGGTTCATCGTCTGGGCGATACGCCGGATGCGGAGGGCAATTATGTCTTTATGAAGTCTGGCAAGAAGATGAAGCAGGTGAAAGATATTCTGCGTGAGACCGGAAAACAGGTGTCCATGGTAGAAAACTGTGGTATGGAGACGGAGCATGTATACCGAAGTGTGGAAGAAATCCCGGATGATGCAGGATATTATTCCCTGATCATTGCGAAAGATGCGGAGTCTGAAAAATGATTGAACTGGTAAATCTGACAAAGAAATTTGATACTTTTACCGCAGTGGATGATTTGAATCTAAAAATTGAAACAGGGGAGTTTTTCGGACTCCTCGGGCCAAATGGAGCAGGAAAGACAACGACCATCAGTCTGATGTCCACGCTGCTGCTTCCGACAGCAGGCGAGGTTCGGGTAAACGGAGAAGTACTTTCCCGTAAAAATCCGGGTTTGAAGCGCAAGATCAGTGTGATCACCCAGGAGTATTCCATGCGTCAGGATATGACTATGGATGAGGTGATGGAGTATCAGGGACGGCTGTATTTTATGCCCCGCAAAAAGATCAGGGAAAAGACAGAAGAGCTGCTGGAATTTTGCGGACTGATCGATTTCAGACGCAGGACAGTGCGAAAGCTTTCCGGCGGAATGAAACGAAAACTGATGGTCTGTCGGGCACTGCTGACAGAACCGGAGATTTTATTGCTGGATGAGCCGACGGCAGGAATGGATGCACTTTCCAGAAGACAGATGTGGAATCTGCTGCGGCAGTTAAATGACCATAATCTGACGATTCTTCTGACTACCCATTATATGGAAGAGGCAGAAAGCCTGTGCCAGCGGGTGGCCTTTATGGACCGCGGGCGTCTGGAAGAAGTGAATGAACCGAAAAAAATGGTGGAGCAGCTGGGACATTTTGCAGTAGATGAGATGACCCAGGATGGTTTAAAAAGCCACTATTTTAAAAACAGAGAAGAAGCGATTGCTCATTTAAGCAGGCTCACCGGTCAGACTGCTTTGCGCAATACCACGTTAGAAGATGTATTTGTGGCACGGGCAGAACAGAAAGAGAGGCAGCGATAGAAATGGGAATTATTACTGTATTATGGGAAAAATGGACGGAGTTCCGCAGGGATTTTTATAAGATCACCCTGGCAGCCATGATCGCGCCGCTGATGTATCTGATCGTATTTGGAATGGGAATCCAGATGGTCTCTCATGGGGAACCATATCTGAATTTCCTGATTCCGGGTGTGGTGGCACTGACGACCATGACGGGAAGTTTTAATGCCATTGCGCAGAATCTGAATGTACAGAGATTGTATGAGAAGGCTTTTGATCAGGTCATGATTTCACCGACACCACTGTGGCAGTTTATTGTGGGACAGGTTATTGCGGGAAGTCTGCGGGGACTGTATGCGGGATGTGTGATCATGCTGTTGATCCTGCCGATCCGAACAGGACTGATATTTAATGGTTTTTCTTTCCTGATCATGTTTTTAAATGGTGCGGTATTTTCAACGATCGCCGTTGTGGTTTCTTTTATCGCAAAAAACCACACAGATGTGCCACGTTTTTCCAATTATGTCATTATGCCGATGTCTTATCTGTGTAATACGTTTTTTTCCATGGATAACATGCCGGAGGGGATTCGTCAGGTGATCGGTGCGCTGCCGTTATCCCAGACCAGTGCCATGATCCGAAGCATTGCAAAAGGTGAGGCAATCAATCCAATCGGTATTCTGATCCTGGCGATCTATCTGATTGTGTTTTTATTCCTTTCCTTCTGGTTTATTTATAAACGGAAAAATCTGTAGGAATGGCACAGAAGCTGAAACTTTCCACATGAAAGCTGAGGCAGTGTGATGATTCTGTGAAAAATAGGGAAGAGAAAAGGAAAAATACCAGGATGAAAATAAAAGAAATGTTTAAACAAAAATTATTTCGCCTTCTGATGGGATTGTGCTGTGGCCTGCTGTTTGGTGTCTGTCTGTGCGGAAATGTGCAGGCGGAGCCTCTTTCGGTGGAAAAAGAAGACGGAGAATATGCCATTGATGTGACACTGAAAGGCGGAAGCGGAAAAGCAACTGTGGTTTCACCAACGGTATTTATCGTAAAAGATGGAAAAGCATATGCCAAGCTGCAATGGAGCAGTTCAAACTATGATTATATGATCGTGGACGGGAAAAAACTGCTGAATGAAAATAAAAATGAAAGTGGTTACTCCACATTTACGATCCCGGTCCTGGCCTTTGATGAGGAAATGCCGGTGACCGCGGATACGACAGCCATGGGAACACCCCATGAAATTGCGTATACCCTGACTTTTTATGCGGATTCTATCGAGAGCAAAGGTGCACTGCCACAGGAAGCAGCCAAACGTGTGCTTGTGGTGGCTGCCATTATTATCGTGGGCGGCGGAATCCTGAATTATTTTGTGACAAAACGAAGAAACAGGGATTTTACCCCGCAGAAAAAACGGCATTAAAAAACGTCAGGTATGGGAACAAAGAAATATTTCTGCCTTCGTACAGCAGGAAAATGCTAAGATGAAGTCGAAGATATGTGAGATAAAAATATGTGTGAAATATAACAGGAACGAAGATTGTGAGGAAGATGATATGGAATTAAATGCAATGAAAGAACGCGAAGAAATCTGTGATGTCTGCCATAAAATGTGGCAGCGCGGCATTGTGGCCGCAAATGATGGAAATGTGTCTGTAAAACTGGATGATGGTACGTTTTTGTGTACTCCGTCTGGTGTGAGCAAGGCAGCAATGACACCGGAAATCCTGGTGCACATGAAAGAGGACGGAACCGTGATCTCCGCTGCGGAAGGATACAAACCGTCTTCTGAGATGAAAATGCATTTCCGTTGTTATAAAGAGCGTGAGGATGTGAAGGCAGTGGTACATGCGCATCCGCCGATCGCCACAACATTTGCGTCTATGGGACGTCCACTGGATGGATATCAGGTGATGGAATTTATCGTAAACCTTGGTGCGGTTCCGATCGCACCATATGCAAAGCCGTCCACAGATGAAGTGCCGGATTCCATCGCACCGTACCTGCAGGAGCATGATGCGATTCTGCTGGCCAATCATGGAGCACTGACTGTGGGAGACAGCCTGACCCGGGCTTATTTCCGTATGGAATCATTGGAAATGTACGCAAAGACTTCTCTGTATATTCATTTACTGGGTGGTGCACCGGATATGCCACAGGATCAGATTGACGGACTGATTGATTTGCGTCAAAATGGATACAAGATCCCGGGCAGACATCCGGGCTATGTCAAATACAACAAACCGGAAGGTGAGAATTAAGCATGAACAGCAGACAACTGGAATATTTTCTGGCAGTGGCCCATGAACTGAATTTTACCAAAGCAGCGGAAATCATGTATGTTTCCCAGACTGCGGTAACCCAGCAGATCAAGGCATTGGAGGAACAGCTTGGAGTGAGCCTGTTTGAGCGTACCAAGAAAAAAGTAGTGCTGACGCCGGCGGGAAAAGTGTTTTTAAAAGAAGCTTCTTCTATTTTAAAACGAATTGATACGGCTGTTGAGCGTACAAGGGAAGCGTCCAGCGGATTTATCGGTTCTCTGGAAATCGGCTTTTCCGTTGGTATCGGAAATACGGGGCTGGCAGAGAAAATTCAGGCTTTTAATGAAAAATATCCGAATATTGCCATGAAGTTTACGAGCCAGAGCCCGTCCATGCTGTTAAAAATGTTGAAAAACGGAGAATTGGATGTGGTGCTGATGCCGATGTTTGAGGAGCGCTATTATCAGGATGTGGAAGTGCGCAAAATCAGCACCGAGCGGATGTCGGCGGTATTTCCGCGGACGCATATCCTGGCGCAGAAACCGTATGTGACAAGGACAGATCTGAAGGATGAAAACCTGATCCTGGCCTGCACGCCGGAGAGCGAGATCGGTGAGGACAAACGAATTATAGAGACGTTCTGGAAACGTGGTTATCATCCGAATGTGGTGGCAAAGATCGAGGACGTGGAGACAATCCTGCTGATGCTGTCCGCAAATATGGGTGTAACGATCCTGCCGGCATATCTGTCCATTCCAATGCAGTCGAGAGGAAGACTTGTGTCGGTGCCTTTTGGCGGACCGGAGGATACCATTGATATCATAGCGGCGTGGATGCCAAATGCGGAAAATCCTTCCCTGGAGAAGATTCTGCCATTCCTGCAGACAAATCCGCAGGAGAGCGGGGAAGAAGCGTAACAGGAGAAAAGAAACTTTTAAAACAAAAATAGCAGCAGAAAGACAGAAAACTTATTTGGAGCACAGATGAGATGGAAAACGGACTGGAAGAGTATTTTGTGATCAAAGACAACAAAAAAATGCGTTTCGGATATACGACGGGGAGCTGTGCGGCGGCAGCAGCCAAGGCAGCGGCAACCATGCTGTTTGCAAAAGAAGAGCTTCCTGTAGTAGAGCTGCTGACCCCGAAGGGTATCCGGATCTGGCTGGAAGTGCTGGATGTAAAGCGCGGGCAGGACTCTGTATCCTGTGCGATCCGTAAAGATGGCGGGGATGATCCGGATGTGACCAGCGGACTTCTGGTGTATGCGGATGTAAGTCTGTGCGAAGTGGAAGAGGCAAAAAGGCTGCAACAGGTATTTTTGCATGAAAAGCAGGAAAATGCAGAGAGAAGTGCAGCTGATGGTTCTGAAAAAAATGGCAGAGAACAGAATGTAAATACAGAAGAATTTTCTGTCGTAGAAAAAGCTGTGGTAGGAATTACAGCCAAAGAAGGTGTTGGAATCATTACCCTTCCGGGACTGGAACAGCCTATCGGAGCACCTGCTATCAATAAAGTGCCCCGCAGCATGATCGAGAAGGAAGTACAGGCGGTCTGTGAAAAATATGGATATTCCGACGGGATAAGTGTGTGCATCCGTGTGCCGGAAGGGGCAGATACCGCAAAGAAAACCTTTAATCCGAGACTTGGCATTCAGGGTGGAATCTCTATTCTCGGAACCAGCGGAATTGTGGAACCGATGAGTGAAAAAGCATTGATTTCAAGTATCGAAGTGGAAATGAAACAGAAAGCTTCCGGTGGAAAACAGTATCTGCTGATCGCGCCGGGAAATTATGGACTGCAGTATCTGTCCGGTCATTTCCCTTTTGAGGCAGAGGAAGCGGTCAAATGCAGTAATTATGTTGGACAGACTATTGATTTTGCAGTAAATATGGGCTTAAAGGGTATTTTGTTTGTGGCTCATATCGGGAAATTTATCAAAGTGGCCGGGGGCATTATGAACACCCATTCCAGAGATGCAGATGCCCGAATGGAGATCATGGCGGCCTGTGCCCTGCGGGCGGGAGCAGATGCCGAAACGGCCAATCAGATTCTGGCAGCGGTGACCACAGACGAAGGGCTTGCAATTTTGAAGCAGACCCCTTTCTGGGAGAAAACGCTGCAGATCATAACAGAGAAAGCTGCGTATTATCTGAATCACCGGGCGCAGGGACAACTGCTGATCGGTGCGGTATTATATTCCAATGCCATGGGTGAGCTCGGGCGGACAGACAAAGCAGAGGATCTGCTGAAATGCCTGCTGGCAGAAAGATAAAGTGATAAAAACAGATAGAAAAAAGAGTAAATATAAATGAAGAAGAAATCAGGAGGAGGAAAAACGTATGGTACATTTTGTTGGTGCAGGTAGTGGTGCACCGGATTTGATTACCGTAAGGGGAAAAAATCTGCTGGAACAGGCAGATGTGATCATTTATGCAGGATCTCTTGTAAATCCACAGTTGTTGGATTACAAAAAAGAGGGATGCGAGGTATATAACAGTGCGACGATGACACTGGAAGAGGTGCTGGAAGTAATGGAACAGGCACATGCAAAAGATAAGATGATCGTTCGTCTGCACACCGGTGATCCGTGCATTTACGGTGCGATCCGGGAACAGATGGATCGTCTGGATGAGATGGAAATCCCATATGAGAGCTGTCCGGGGGTCAGTGCTTTTTGTGGCGCGGCCTCAGTGCTGAATCTGGAATATACACTTCCGAATGTGTCTCAGAGTGTGATCATTACGCGAATGGCAGGCCGGACACCGGTGCCGGACCGTGAGAGCATTGCTTCTTTTGCGGCACATCAGGCAACCATGGTGGTATTTTTGAGTATCGGACTGCTGGAAGAGCTGTCAAAAGAGCTGATTGCGGGCGGATATACCGCAGATACACCGGCAGCCATTGTATACAAGGCAACCTGGCCGGAGGAAGAAAAATATATCTGCACCGTGGGAACACTGGCACAGACCGCGAAAGAGCATAATATTACAAAAACCGCGCTGATGATCATCGGTGATGCGGTGACACATACAAACTATGACAGATCCGAACTGTATCATCCGGAGTTTACAACGGAATTCAGAAAAGCGAAACAGTAACAGAAAGCGGAAGTGTGATGAACAGAGTCAGAATCTTATCGTTTACAGAGAGCGGTTATGCGCTGTCCTGCCGGATACGGGAGTCGCTGTGCAGACTGGAACAGACAGAGGTTGTTTTATACAGTGGGAAAAAGCAGATTGCAGAAAAATATGCTGCCGAAGGTTTACAGTCAGTGAAAGATGGACTGCAATCCTGGTGTCAGTACGTTTTTTCACAGTCTGAGTTGTTGATCTTTATTGGCGCCTGCGGAATTGCAGTGCGCACCATTGCCCCCTTTGTGTGTAACAAATACAGTGATCCGGCGGTTCTGGTGGCAGACGAGCGCGGCATGCATGTGATCTCACTGCTGTCCGGGCATCTGGGAGGCGGCAATGCATGGGCGAAGCTGGTGGCAGATGGTATCGGAGCAGATCCTGTGATCACCACGGCTTCGGACGTCAACGGACGGCTGTCCGTGGATGTGTGGGCGCAGAAACAGAAACTGCGGATCATGGACCGCACGCTTGCAAAATACGCGGCGGCGGTGTTTGTGACCGGGAAAAGGCTTCCGTTTTATGCAGAACCGGGTGTGAAGATCCATGGAGACTGGCCGGAAGAATATTTGCATTTTGAGGAAAAAGAGGCTTTCCTGGAAGCGGCGGGTCAGAGAAAGGCAGAGCAGATTGCGGGCATTGTAGTGTCTGTACACGGCGGATGGCCGGAGAATGTTCTGGTATTGGTGCCGCAGACGGTCATTCTTGGCATTGGATGTCGGAAAAACAAAGATCCAAAGGAGCTTTTTGCACAGGTAAGAAAGGTGCTGGATTCCTGTCAGGTCCTTTCAGAGAGTATCTGTAAAATCACATCTATTGATCTGAAAGCAGAAGAACCGGCGATCTGTCAGCTGGCAGCGGCATGGAAGGTGCCGTTTGAGACTTTTTCGGCAGAAGAATTACTTGCCGTGCCGGGAGAATATCCGGTTTCTGATTTTGTAAAGCAAACAACCGGAGTCGGAAATGTATGTGAACGTGCAGCGGTGGCGGCTTTGCCGGAGAAAGAACAGGAACAACCATGCTGGATCTGCCATAAACAGGCGGAAAACGGAGTGACAGTTGCAATGATCGCATTACCATTTTTATCAGTAGAGCTATTGAACAAGAAGCACCCACTTTAAAATCTGTAATTTAAGTGGTGGGAGCATGTCACTATAACGTACATGCGCCTCCAATTTATTTTTTCTTGACGAGCGATTGTTAGCCGGAAAGACAAAATCAATGGAGGCGCTCACACTATGAAAGCGAGAGGAAACAACGTTGAAGAAAATATATGTAGTTGGAATTGGACCGGGAGAATATGAGCAGATGACGATCCGTGCTGCAAAGGCACTGGAATCCTGCGATGTGATCATCGGTTATACGGTGTATGTGGATCTGGTGCGGGAGCATTTTGCAGGAAAAGAATTCCTGACCACACCGATGAAGCAGGAAGTAGAACGCTGCCGGATGGCATTTGAAAAAGCGGAAGAAGGCAAGACCACGGCTATGATCTGCAGTGGAGATGCCGGTGTGTATGGTATGAGCGGACTGATGCTGGAAATCGGTCAGGAGTATCCGGATGTGGAAGTAGAGTGTGTGCCGGGTGTGACAGCAGCCATCGGTGGAGCGGCAGTCCTTGGAGCACCGCTGATCCACGATTTTGCATTGATCAGTCTCAGTGACTTGCTGACACCATGGGAAAAAATTGAAAAACGTCTGCTGGCAGCGGCAGCGGCAGATTTTGTCATCTGCCTGTATAACCCATCCAGCAAAAAGCGGCATGACTATCTGCAGAAAGCCTGCGATCTGATTCTGCAGTATCAGCCGGAGACACTGGTGTGCGCTACCGTCAGTCAGATCGGCCGTGACGGCGAAGAAAAACACATTTATACATTAAAAGAGTTACGGGATCTGAACGTTGATATGTTTACCACCGTATTCATTGGAAATTCCCAGACAAAAGAGATCAATGGATGTATGGTGACACCGAGGGGATATCGGATATGAGAAAAAAAACAGCCTGGCTGGTGTTTGCCGGAACGAGTGAGGGACGGCAGCTGGCAGGATTTATGAAGGAGCATCAGATATATGCGGAAATCTGTGTGGCAACAGAATACGGAGAACAATTATTAGAGTCGGAAACTTCGGAGTATGTGCAGGTGCATACCGGACGTATGGATGCAGCCGAAATGGAACTTCGGATACGGGAATTGAAGGCAGACGCTCTAAAGGCCGTCATTGATGCGACGCATCCGCATGCAGTGGAAGTGACTGCAAATATCAGACAGGCCTGCGAGGCGGCGGGAATGCGTTATATCCGCCTGTTGCGTGAGACTTTGGATTTATCAGAATTTGATCATATCGTGACCTTTGCAACCTGTCAGGAAGCTGCAGACTGGCTGGAGATGCAGCAGGGAAATATTCTGCTGACTACAGGTTTAAAAGAGCTGCCAGAGATCGCAGAGCGGATTTCGGACAGAGACCGTCTGTATGCAAGGGTACTGCCGCAGGCAGAAGCTTTTGCAACGGCAGAGCGGATTGGATTGCCGAAAAAACAGCTGATCTGCATGCAGGGACCATTTTCAAAAAATCTGAATGTGGCGCTGTTGCAGGAAACAAAATCTGCTTTTTTACTGACAAAGGAATCCGGTGCGGCCGGCGGTTTTGCCGATAAAGTGCAGGCGGCGAAAGAGGCGGGAGCGACCTGCGTGGTGATCCTGCGTCCGGCGCAGGAAAGCGGATATTCTCTGCAGGAAGTTGAGCAGATGATCTTACAGGAAGATGGTCAGGCGGAAGCGGTTTTTGATGATTCGGAAAAAGACAAAGCGCAGAAAACTGTGCAAAACGAAAGTGAAATGAAGGAATCAGAAAAGCCGGAGATCACGCTGCTTGGCATCGGTATGGGAGCACCGGAAACTATGACGTTAGAAGGGCTTCTGGCCTGCGAACAGGCAGATTGTATCATTGGTGCAAAGCGGATGCTGGAGGCAGTGAAGAAAAGTTTGAATTGCTGGAACGTCAGCAGAAAAGATGCTGTACAGATGGTTTCCATGTACCTGAGCACAGAGATTGCAGAATATATCAGAACCCACAAAGAATACCACCATATTGTGATCGCTCTGTCCGGGGATGTTGGATTTTACAGCGGCGCAAAGAAGTTGACAGATGCGCTGGCAGAATATCCCCTGCATCTGATCTGTGGGATTTCCAGTGGTGTGTATTTTGCGGCAAAATTGCAGACATCCTGGGATGATATGCTGTTGACAAGTATGCATGGACGGCAGATGAATCTGCTGGCAGCACTGAAAAAAAGCAAAAAAGTGTTTACACTGGCTTCCGATGCAAAGAGCATCCGGGAACTGGCAGAACTTCTGTTAAACTATGGAATGGATGAGCTTACGATGTCAGTGGGAACGAACCTGAGTTATCCGGAGGAACAGATCACAACCGGAACACCGGCAGATTTCCAGAACTATGATACGGCAGGCGTCAGTGTGGTGCTGCTGGAGAAAAAAGAGCATACGGCACCGGTCATTACGCATGGAATCCCGGATGAGGTTTTTATCCGGGCAAAAGTACCGATGACGAAGGAGGAAGTGCGCAGTATTTCCCTGTCAAAATTGCAGCTTTGTGAAGATTCCATTGTATATGATGTGGGAGCCGGAACCGGTTCGATCTCCATCGAAGCAGCCTGCATGGCGGCTCAGGGCATGGTATATGCCATTGAGCAGAAGGAAGAAGCGGTGGAACTGATTCGGGAAAACCAGAAAAAATTCGGTGTTTCCAATCTTCAGATCATTCATGGAAAAGCACCGGAGGCTTTTGCGGGACTTCCGGCACCGACCCACGCATTTTTAGGTGGTACCGGTGGAAATATGCGGGAGATCATAGGTTTGCTGTGGGAGAAAAATCCCCAGATCCGCATCGTGGTCAACTGCATTGCGTTAGAAACGCTGGCAGAGATCACCGGACTTTTGCAGGAGTGGGGTATTTCGGATGCAGATATCGCCTCTGTGAATATATCAAAATCGAAAAAACTGGGACAGTACCATCTGATGCTGGGACAGAATCCCGTTTATG
This sequence comes from Lachnospiraceae bacterium, assembly GCA_963617435.1. Taxonomy (GTDB): domain Bacteria; phylum Bacillota; class Clostridia; order Lachnospirales; family Lachnospiraceae; genus Eubacterium_I. The sequence goes on along the minus strand of CAVEOS010000001.1, from coordinate 60,593 downwards.
TAATTTCTTTTGGAGGAAAAAATCAGGGGGAGTAAAATACAGAAAGGGGGAGTGGCAAAATGAAGATACCGCGTATTATGCTGGCCGCACCAAACAGTGGCAGTGGAAAGACGCTGATCACCTGCGGACTGCTGCAGGCATTGAAAAATAAAGGATTTAATCTGGCGTCTTTTAAATGTGGGCCGGATTATATCGATCCGCTGTTTCACACAAGAGTACTTGGCATACCATCCCGGAATCTGGATACCTATTTTTCAGGAAGGGAATTAACCAGGGCACTGTTTGGAACCCATGCGCAGCAGGCAGATCTGGCAGTGATGGAAGGTGTTATGGGATTTTATGACGGTGTGGCAGGTGTCACGTTGACGGCCTCTTCCTGGGAGCTGGCGGATGTGACGGATACACCGGTCATTCTGGTGGTTAATATGCGGGGGATGAGCCTGTCAGTGGCGGCTCTGATCCAGGGATTTATGCAGATGCAGCCGGAATCACATATTGGCGGTGTGATCCTGAATCAGACGTCAGAATTTATGTGCCGGCAGCTGGAACCCGTTATTGAAGCACGATGTGGAATCCCGGTACTGGGATACGTGCCAAAGGTGACAGAATGTGTCATTGAGAGCAGGCATCTGGGACTTGTGACACCGGCGGAACTGACGGATCTGCAGGAGCGGATCGAGAAGCTGGCAGAGATTCTGACAGATACGCTGGATCTGGATGCGATTATCCGTCTGGCTGGAGAGGCTTCCGATATAAGCTGGACACCGCTGGAGCAGTTTTTACCACAGGAATATCAGGTGCAGAAGAAAAAAGCGGAGGTAAAAGCGGTACAGACAGAAGCGCTGCGCATCGGAGTGGCAAGGGATGAAGCATTTTGCTTTTACTATGAAGATAATCTGGATCTGCTGCGGATGCTGGGAGCGGAAACGGTCTTTTTTTCACCGCTACATGATCAGAAACTTCCGGAAAATCTGCAGGGATTGCTGATCGGAGGCGGTTATCCGGAACTATATGCGAAGCAGCTGAGTGAAAATGAGAGCATGCGCAGGGATATCCGTGAAAAAATCACAGCGGGAATGCCATATCTGGCAGAGTGCGGTGGATTTATGTATCTGCATGAAGCTATGGAAGATATGCAGAAGTGCAGCTGGCCCATGGCAGGTGTTTTAACAGGAAATGCATATTATACTGGAAAACTTGGCCGTTTTGGTTATGTAGAACTGACGGCGAAGGAAGATCAGATGCTCTGCCAAAGCGGGGATCGGATCAAGGCCCATGAATTCCACTATTTTGACAGTACGGAAAATGGAGCAGCATTTCATGCGGCGAAGCCGAAGCGAAGCAGGGGATGGGATTGTATCCATGCCGGAGCAGCATTTGCGGCAGGATTTCCGCATTTATATTATTATTCCAATCCGAAATTTGCGGCAAATTTTGTGGAAGCATGCAGGAGGTATGAAAGATGACACTGGAAGAGACCATAGAAAAAATTCAGTCGGTGGATGAAAAAGCCATGGAGGCGGCAAAAAAACACTGGGACAGCCTTGGAAAACCATTGGGAAGTCTCGGACGGTTGGAACAGGCAGTCATTCAGATCGCAGGTATTCAGCGCACCGGAGACATACATATTGAACGGAAAGCATTGGTGATCATGTGTGCGGACAATGGCGTTGTAGAAGAAGGCGTGACCCAGTGCGGGCAGGAAGTAACCGCTGCCGTGGCAGAAAATTTTCTGGATGAGAAGTCCTGCGTGGCTATCATGTGCAAACGGGCGAATACCAAGATCTGTCCGGTGGATATCGGAATGTCCGTCGACACACCGCGGGTGGAAAAACGAAAGATCGCTTATGGAACGAAAAATATGACGAAAAGACCGGCGATGACCCGGGAACAGGCAATTGCATCGATTGAAGCAGGAATTGCCAAGGCGGAAGAACTAAAAGCCGAAGGATATGAGGTGCTGGCAACCGGCGAGATGGGAATCGGAAATACGACCACCAGCAGTGCCATGACGGCAGTATATCTGGGGTTGGATGTGGAGACAGTGACCGGCCGCGGCGCAGGGCTTTCCACGGATGGATTGCAGCGCAAGATTCAGGCGATCAAAAAAGCAATTACCCGTAATCAGCCGGATCCGGATGATCCGCTGGATGTGCTGGCAAAAGTCGGCGGGTTTGACATTGCCGGAATGTGCGGTCTGTTTCTTGGCGGCGCGGCGCTTAAGATGCCGGTGGTCATGGATGGATTTATTTCTCAGGTGGCGGCGCTGACGGCAGTTCGGCTGGTGCCGGAGTGCGCAGAATATATTCTGGCTTCCCACGTTTCTGAGGAACCGGGGGCAAATATTTTGCTGAAGGCACTGAAAAAAGATGCATTTCTCACCTGCGGGATGAGGCTGGGAGAGGGAAGCGGCGCAGTGGCGTTATTCCCGATTCTGGATTTTGCGTCAGATATTTATCACAAAATGAGTACCTTCCAGCAGGCAGATATTGAGGAATATCATCCGCTTAGTTAGAAGTTTGGGTATTGCGTTAGAAAATCGGCGATGCAGTCAGAATGTCAATGATCGTATTGGAAAATTAGTTATAACTGCTTTGAATGTAAAGCAGAAAATAGAAAGTAGAAGTATAAAAAATGATTGTATTGGTAATTGGGGGCAGCGGAAGTGGAAAATCAGAGTTTGCGGAAAGCATCTGCATGAAACTTCCGGCAGAACAGAAACGTTATATTGCCACGATGCAGGCTTATGATGAGGAAAGCCGGGCTCGGGTGAAAAAACACAGAAAAGCCAGAAGCGGCAAGGGATTTGAAACCATTGAACAGGGTACGCATATGGAGAATATTTGTCTGCCGCAAGAATGTACGGCGTTATTGGAATGTATGTCAAATCTGGTGGCAAATGAAGTGTTCGCCCCGGAAGGACGTGGAGTCTCCTGTGAAGAGAGTTTGAAAGAAGGGCTGCATCATCTGGCCGGACAGGCGAAGCATCTGGTCCTTGTCAGCAATGATATTTTTTCGGATGGGGTGAAATACGATCCGGAGACAGAGCAGTATCTGAAAATCCTTGGACACCTGAATCAGGAAGCGGCTGCCATGGCGGACTGTGTGTACGAAGTAGTGTGCGGCATTCCCATTTGTATCAAAAGGAGCGTGAGCGTATGAACATTCTGGAAAGTATCGTGGTTGCATTTTCCATGTATTCCAAAATACCGATGCCACAGATTGAGTGGAACGAAAAAAATATGAAAAACACGCTCTGTTTTTTCCCATGGATCGGTGCGGCAGTCGGAGTTTTGATGTGGCTCTGGTTTCTGGTCAGTGATCTGCTTGGAATCGGAATCATCTTAAAGGCAGCTGTTTCGGTGCTGATTCCGGTGCTTGTCACAGGCGGGATCCATCTGGATGGACTGCTTGACACTTCGGATGCTTTGAGTTCCTGGCAGCCTATGGAGCGCCGTCTGGAGATTTTGAAAGATTCTCATGCCGGAGCATTTGCCATTATCGTGTGCTGCGGATATTTTCTGGCACTTTTTGGTATCTGGACAGAGGCTGGACCGGAAGACATCGGTGTGCTGGCTTTGGGATTTTTTCTGAGCAGGGCATTGAGCGGTTTTGGAATCTGCACCTTTCACTGTGCGAAAAACAGTGGTCTGGCAGCAACTTTTGCACAGGCGGCAGACCGGAAACGCTGCAGGATCATTCTGATCGTGGAAGCTGCAATCTGTATGGCGGCTATGATCTGGATGGATCCGGTGCGCGGAGCAACGGCGTCAGCTGCAGCTGTGATCGTCTGCCTTTGCTGCAGACGGATGGCCATGAAGAAATTTGGCGGCATCACAGGAGATATTCAGGGATTTTTCCTGCAGATCTGTGAGCTTGTCATGGCTTATGTGGTGATTTTACAGTAGAAATCTGTGTATTTGTTACCAGTCACTATTGATAGAAATTTATAGAAGTGGGAATCTCGATTTTGACGGAGATGTGAAGGAGGTATTTGAAATATGATCCTTGTGACCGGTGGGGCTTATCAGGGAAAAACCGCATTCGCGGAGACACTTCTGGAACAGCGGAAACAGGCTGGAAGAGAAGGTACCTTATTTCCGCAATTTCATGAATGGGTAAAGGACTGCATGAAGGCGGAGCGAAATATAGAAGAGGAGCTACGGGAGAAGTTAGGACAGGATCCGGATCAGATCATTGTGTGCAATGAGCTGGGCTGCGGTGTTGTTCCCATGGATGCTTTTGAGCGGGCATGGAGGGAGCGCACCGGGCGTCTGACCTGTGAACTGGCAAAACAGGCAGAGGCGGTATACCGCGTGACCTGTGGAATCGGAACCCGCATAAAATAAAATGATGTATATGTATGCAACGATTGCAGCCCTTGTGGCTGGCTATGTGCTGGATCTCATTATTGGAGATCCGCACGGGATGTGGCATCCCATTTGTTTTATCGGAAATATGATCTCTTTTTTTGAAAAGAGACTGCGCAGAGGAAAAAGTGAACAGAAGGATCTGACGGCGGGTGTGCTGCTGGTAATCCTTGTGACCGGGATCTTCACGGTAATTCCACTTGTTTTGCTGCTTGTGTGTTACCGGATCTGGTTCTGGCTTGGATTTGCGGTGGAGACGTATATGTGCTATACGATCCTGGCAACAAAATCACTGAAGACAGAGAGTATGAAAGTGGCAAAAGCACTGGAAACGGAAGGTCTGGATGCAGGCCGGTATGCGGTATCCATGATCGTGGGCCGGGATACAAAGGATCTGACAGAGACCGGTGTGGTAAAAGCGGCGGTAGAAACAGTGGCGGAAAATACTTCTGACGGTATTCTGGCACCAATGTTTTATATGGTGATCGGCGGACCGGTACTGGGCTATTTTTACAAGGCGGTCAATACCATGGATTCCATGGTTGGGTACAAAAATGATAAATTCCTGTATTTTGGCCGGGCGGCAGCAAAATTTGATGATGTGATGAATTTCATCCCGTCAAGAATTTCCGGAATCCTGATGGTTTTGGCAGCCCCGCTTGTGAAGCTGGATGGAAAAAATGCATGGAAGATCTTTAAGAGAGACCGTCTGTGTCATGCAAGCCCGAATTCGGCGCAGACCGAGGCGGTCATGGCGGGAGCCCTGCAGGTTCAGCTGGCAGGAGATGCCTGGTATTTTGGGAAAAAACATGAGAAGCCGACCATCGGGGATCCGATACGGCCAGTGGAAATTGCGGATATTGCCCAGGCAAATCGGTTACTTTATGCGGCAAGTGCCCTGGGAATGATCGTGTTTAATGGGATAAAGCTTCTTTTATTAGTTATCTGAAAGTGAGGTGAGGCCAATGCATAAGCATGGCGGAGATATCTACCGCAATCAGGGGCTGGTGGATTATTCTGCAAATATAAATTTTCTTGGAATGCCGGAGAGCGTCAGACAGGCGGCAAAAGATGCCATAGACGCATCGGTCTGGTATCCGGATCCCGAGTGTGAAGCACTGAAAGAGGCCATTGCAAAAAAGGAAGGCGTTCCGACGGAATGGATCTTCTGCGGCAATGGTGCGGCGGATGTGATTTTTTCTTTTGTATTGGCGTTAAAGCCGAAGGAAGCACTGCTTCCGGTACCGTCATTTTATGAGTACCGGCAGGCACTGGAAAGTGTGGACTGTCATCTGCAGGAGGTGATGCTGCGGGAAGACGAGGATTTTTGTCTGCAGGAGACGTTCACTGGGCAGATTCAAAAAGACACAGATGTAGTGGTGCTGTGCAATCCGAATAATCCGACGGGACAGCTCATCGATCAGAAGCTGTCAGAGCAGATTGCTGGCCGTTGCGCAAAAATGGGTACCTATCTTATGATAGATGAGTGTTTTCACGATTTCCTGGAGGATGGCATGGCGCATACGTTATTACCGCTGGCAGCGGAAAATCCGCATATTTTTGTATTGAAGGCATTTACAAAAATGTATGGCATGGCAGGCCTTCGTCTGGGATATGGGATCTGCAGCGATGTGGAACTGATCCGGAAAATGGAGCAGGTGTCCCAGCCCTGGAATGTGTCGGTACCGGCACAGGCGGCGGGCATTGCGGCAGTGAAAGAGACGGAATTTGTGAAAAAGAGCCGGAAATGGATGGCAGAGCAGAAAGAAGTGCTTGTAGAAGGATTGACTGCGGCTGGTCTGAAAGTATACGGTTCTGCGGCAAATTATATCTTTTTCCGTGCGGAGCCAGGGTTTGAATCTGCTATGCGGCAGGCGGGATTTATGATTCGAAATTGCGGAAATTATGATGGACTGCGGGAAGGATTTTTCCGGATCGCCGTGCGGGGAGAAGCAGATAATCAGGCATTTTTAAAGGCTCTGCGGGAAATTTTACCAGAGAAGAGGGGGATATAGATGGCAAAAGCAATTATGATACAGGGAACCATGTCGAATGCGGGAAAAAGTCTGCTGGCGGCAGGTCTTTGCCGGATTTTTAAGCAGGATGGCTACCGGGTGGCACCTTTTAAATCCCAGAACATGGCCCTGAATTCTTTTATTACGAGAGAGGGGCTTGAGATGGGGCGGGCCCAGGTGATGCAGGCGGAGGCGGCAGGAATCGAACCTTCCGTTTTGATGAATCCGATCCTGTTAAAACCAACAAATGATACCGGTTCTCAGGTGATTGTCAACGGAGAAGTGCTTTCCACTATGAGTGCCAGAGATTATTTTAAATATAAAAAGCAGCTGATTTCGGATATTATGAAAGCTTATCATGCACTGGAAGAACAGGCGGATATCATTGTGATTGAGGGCGCAGGATCTCCGGCGGAGATCAATCTGAAAAATGATGATATCGTCAATATGGGGATGGCAAAAATGGCAAAAGCCCCGGTGCTTCTGGTGGGAGATATTGACCGTGGCGGTGTGTTTGCACAGCTGGCGGGAACGATGATGCTGCTGGAAGAAGAGGAAAAAAAGATCGTAAAAGGACTGATCATCAATAAATTCCGCGGGGATAAGACCATTCTGGATCCGGGGATTGAGATGTTGGAAAACATCTGTGACCGGCCGGTGGTTGGTGTGGCTCCGTACATGGATATTGATGTGGAGGATGAGGACAGCTTAAGCGAGCGGATGAGTGATCATAAGGAAATTGGTCAGATTGATATCGCAGTGATCCGTCTGCCACGTATCTCTAATTTTACGGATTTTAATATATTTGAAAGCATTCCGGGAGTGTCCGTGCGCTATGTGTCCAGGGCGGCACAGCTGGGACATCCGGATCTGATCCTGCTTCCGGGCACAAAAAATACCATGCATGATCTGGCATGGATGCGGCAGTCGGGTGTTGAGGCTGCTGTGCAGAAGGTACATGCGGCAGGCTGTCCGGTATTTGGCATTTGTGGCGGTTATCAGATGCTGGGAGAATTTCTGGATGATCCGAATGGTGTGGAAGAAGGAGGCAGTATGCGTGGCATGGGCCTGCTTCCGATGCGGACTGTTTTTACCGATGAGAAGACAAGAACCCGGGTGGATGGTACCTTTGGAACTGTAACCGGCATATTGGCAGGGCTTTCCAATGTGGCTTTTACCGGATATGAGATTCATATGGGACAAAGCACCGGGGCAGCAGGAACGGAACCGCTGACCGTCATTCATGATACGAATGTGGCACAGTCAGAGGCAAAAGCAGAAGGTGCCATGGGCGAAAATGTGTACGGAAGCTATGTACATGGTATTTTTGACAGTATGGATGTGGTAAATGCAGTGGTGCGTGCCCTGGCAGAGCGAAAGGGGATAGATCCAGAAGGCCTGGCTCAGGTGGATTACGCAGCGTATAAGGAGACGCAGTATGACAAGATGGCAGAGATCCTGCGTCAGCATCTGGATATGGATGCCATTTACCGGATTCTGGAAAATGGCCTGCAATAAGTACAGAATGCAGTGAGGATTGCACGTACTGATTCAGACAGCATTCAGATATAACAGGTAGATGGCAGTATGTGAGGAGACGAAAGATGGAGTTTGAACATGTAAAACCAATGGATATAGAAAAAAGAAGTATGGAGATCATCGGACAGGAACTCGAAGAGATGGGAATTCAGCTGCCGGAGGACAAAGCACACATTATCAAACGTGTGATCCATACAAGTGCAGATTTTGACTATGCGCAGACACTGACTTTTTCAGAAGATGCGCTGGAGCGGGCAAAGGAAGCTTTGCTGCAGGGAGCGAGTATTATCACGGACACAAAAATGGCCTGGTCCGGGATCAACAAACGTGCCCTGGAAAATCTCGGCGGACAGGCATACAATTTTATTTCAGATGAGGATGTGGCTGCTGCTGCGAAAGAACGGGGATGCACCAGATCAGCAGCAAGCATTGACAAGGCAGCATCACTTCCGGGACCGCTGATCTTTGCAGTGGGAAATGCGCCTACCGCACTGATCCGTCTGCATGAACTGATCATGGAAGGGAAAATTGATCCGGCGCTGATCATCGGTGTTCCGGTGGGATTTGTGAATGTGGTACAGGCAAAGGAACTCATCATGGAGAGTGGTGTGCCGTACATTGTGGCAAGAGGCAGAAAAGGCGGCAGCAATGTGGCAGCAGCAATCTGCAATGCCTTATTATATGATCTTGACAGCAGCAGAGGTGCAAAGAAACGATGATAAAGATACAGATGACAGGAATTGATCACAGCAGAGCGACGGTTGCGGAGCGGGAGCTGTTTTCACTGACCAAAGCGAAGCAAAAAGAATTAATGGAGGCAGTCATCCGGCAGCAGGGCGTGGATGGCTGCGTGTTGCTGTCCACCTGTAACCGGACAGAATTATATGTAACACTGGAAACGGAAGAAGAACTGGACCTGTACAGTCTGCTCTGCCATGTCAGAGACATCCCGAAAGCAGATCAGGCACATTTGAGAACACTGTTTTGCGACAGAAGCGGTGAGGAGGCAGTCAGACATCTTTTTCTGCTGACCGGTGGTTTGAAATCAAGAATTATAGGTGAGGATCAGATCCTGACCCAGGTGCGGGAAGCACTGGAGTATGCGAGACTTTGTGATGTGGCGGATACTGTGCTGAAAACACTGTTTCGTATGGCGGTCACCATCGGGAAAAAAATCAAGACCCAGGTGGCAATCCCGAAAGGAAATACATCCGCCATTGCTGCGGCGTTATGTCAGTTAGAAGAGCAGGGACACTGCTTTGAAGGACAGGAATGTCTCGTTATCGGAAACGGTGAAATGGGACGGCTCACCGCCCGGGCTTTTCAGGAGCGCGGTGCAAATGTAACGGTGACGGTGCGTCAGTATCACAGCGGGGAAGTGCAGATCCCGGAGGGGTGTGAGCGCATTCATTACGGAGAGCGTTATATCAAAATTCCGGAGTGCCGTTATGTGGTATCTGCCACGGCGAGCCCTAACATGACACTGGAAAAAGATGGAATCCAGGGATTGCCGAAGGGGCATAAACTGACGTTTATCGATCTGGCAGTGCCAAGGGATATTGATCCGGAAATCGGGGATCTGGAGCAGGCAGAAGTATTTAATATTGATGATTTTCAGACTGGAACCGGCGTTTCAGAAGCGCAGAAAGTACAGATTGCAGCAGCACAGAAGCTGGTGGAAGAGGAAGTGGCAGAGTTTACTTCCTGGTACGAGTGCAAAGATATGATCCCGGAGATCCGGGAACTTGGCACACTGGCGGCACAGGATGTAAGCTGGCGCATGGGAAAAACATTCCATGAGATGAATCTGTCTCCGGAAGCCTGTCATCAGCTGGCGGATGCTGTGGAACAGACTGCCGCGAAGGTATTTCAGAAGATGCTTTTCGGTGTGCGGGATTACGCGGATACGGACGTTATGCGGGAATGTCTTGATGCACTGGAACAGGTGTGGGAAAAGGAGTAAAACAGAATGGAAAGCAGATATTTTCCGTTTTTTATTGATATCACAGGGAAAAAGGTACTTGTGGCCGGCGCGGGCAGTATTGCGCTGCGCAGGGTGTCTGCTCTGCTGCGGTTTGGCGCAGTCATTACCGTGGTTGCACCACAGATGCGGGAGGAGTTTCAGAAACTGCAGCAGCAGTATGGAATGGAGTGTCTGCATCTGGAGCAGAAAACCTGTGATCCGGAATGGGTGACAGGTTATGATCTGGTGCTGACAGCGACGGACAGCACGGAAACGGATCAAAGGATCTGGGAAGCCTGTAAAAGGCATCATGTGTGGGTCAATGTGGCTTCGGATCAGTCCCTGTGTAATTTCCGTTTTCCGGCACTGGCAGAGACGGAAGAACTTGTGGTCGGAATCACTTCGAACAGCGGTGATCACAGAAAAGTCCGGAAAGTCAGTGCGCAGATCCGTGAGGTACTTGAGACGGAGAATTATAACCTGGAGTAAAGATGATGGGAAGAATACGTTTCAGAGTTTTTGAAAGAGAATTCTGAGTGGACTAAAAATATATGGAGGGATGGCAGTGAAACAAATCCGAATTGGAAGCAGAGAGAGCCGTCTCGCAGTCGTGCAGAGTGAGATGGTCATAGATTATATAAAAGAAAACTGTCCGGAGTATGAGCCGGAACTTGTCACCATGAAGACAACCGGTGATAAGATCCTTGACCGAAATTTGGACAAAATTGGCGGCAAAGGATTGTTTGTAAAGGAACTGGATGCGGCGCTGATGGATGGACGCAGCGATCTGTCGGTACACAGTCTGAAAGATATGCCGGCAGAAATTTCGGAGGAACTTCCGTTGCTTGGTTTTTCTGAGCGGGAAGATCCCAGGGATGTACTTGTATTGCCGGAAGGTGTGACAGAACTTGATTTTTCAAAGCCGGTGGGATGTTCCAGCCGGCGTAGGATGCTGCAGTTTCAGGCAATGTATCCGGAGGCGGCTTTTGCGCCGATTCGCGGTAATGTATATACCCGTCTGGCAAAGGTGGATTCCGGAAATTATGCGGCGACGATTCTGGCGGCAGCAGGTTTGAAGCGGCTGGGACTGGAGCAGAGGATCAGCCGGTACTTTTCGGTAGATGAAATGATCCCGGCGGCAGGTCAGGGTGTACTTGCGCTGCAGGGACGCAGTGGTGAGAATTATACATTTTTGCAGGAATTCTGCTCGGAGAAAAGCCGTATCACATCCGTATGTGAACGTGCGTTTATCCGTGAGCTGGATGGGGGATGTTCTTCTCCGATCGCAGCGTATGCCGAGGTGGATGGCGATACCGTTGTGCTGCGCGGATTGTATTATGAGGAATGCAGTGGAAAAACGGTAAAAGAGATACAGAAAGCGCCGGTATCCGAGGCAGAGGAAATGGGAATCGCGCTGGCCCGCAGATTAAAGCAGTTAACTGCAATGTGAGCAGAAAAATCCATTTCATAAAAAGCGGGAATGGGTAAATTTAAAAATAGTGATGTTGAAAAACAGGAGGAAAGATAGATGAATCAGGGGAAAGTCTGGCTGGTGGGAGCCGGTCCGTCGGATGCGGAACTGCTGACGGTAAAAGCAAAACGAGTCCTGGAACAGGCAGAGGTCGTGGTGTATGACCGCCTGGTGGGAGACAGTATCTTGCTGATGATGCCGGAAGTAGCAGAAAAAATCGATGCAGGAAAACGCTCCGGCAATCATACGATGCCACAGGAGGAAATGAACCGCCTGCTGTTACAAAAAGCGCAGGAAGGAAAAAGGGTGGTTCGTTTAAAGGGTGGAGATCCGTTTCTGTTTGGCCGCGGTGGTGAGGAACTGACGCTGCTGGCAGAGCATGGGATTCCTTTCGAAGTAGTGCCGGGCGTGACATCAGCCATTGCGGTGGCAGCTTATAACGGAATTCCGATCACTCATCGTGATTTTGCATCCAGTGTACATATCATTACGGGACATAAGAAAAAAGATCAACCGCTGGAGCTGGATTTTGATACACTTGCAAAGTTAGAGGGGACACTGGTCTTTCTGATGGGTGTTTCCGCACTGGAAGATATCTGCGGTGGACTGATGAGAGCCGGAAAAGCGAAGGAGACACCGGCTGCACTGCTGAGCCGGGGAACCACATCCAGACAGGACAGAGTCGTGAGCACATTGGAAAAACTGGCGGATGATGTGAAAAAGCATCCGCTGATGACACCGGCCATTATTGTGATCGGAGAGGTGTGTGCTCTGTCCGGGGAATTTGCGTGGTATGAGAAACTGCCGTTATTTGGCAGAAAGATCATTGTCACACGGCCGAAGGAGCGGATGGCACCGATGGCAGCCAGATTGCGAAGCCTTGGCGCGGAAGTGTTGGAACTGCCAACGATCGCCATTGCACCATGTTCCGCAGAAACGCTGCCGGAGCAGGGAGCTGTATTGGAAAACCTGGATTCTTATCAGTATCTGGTGTTTACTTCTCCATCCGGTGTGGACTGCTTTTTTGATTTGCTGCGGGAAAAACATCTGGATATCCGTCGGTTTTCCAATGGAAAAATAGCCGTGATCGGAGCAGGAACAGCCGCACAGCTGCAAAAATACGGATTGATCGCGGATCTGATGCCAGAGACATACGATGCGGCACATTTAGGACGATGCATCGAAGCGGATTGTCAGGACGGAGACCGGATCCTGATTCCTCGGGCAAGAGCCGGAAGTCAGGAACTTGTGGAAGAAATCACAAAACAGAAAAAAGTTACGATTGCAGATTTGCCGATTTATGATACCATAGAGAAGGAAAATCCGGTGCTGGAACTTCCGGATCTGACGAAGGAGAATGCAACGGTAGTATTTACCAGCGCTTCCACGGTGCGCGGATTTGCAAAAATGACAGCCGGAGCAGACTACAGCCATCTGCAGGCGGTCTGCATCGGAGCCCAGACGAAGGCAGCGGCGGAAACTGCCGGTTTTTCCAAGGTGATCGTGGCAAAGGAAGCAACGGTGCAAGCTATTGTTTCAGCTATTGAGGAACAGCAGTAAATATTTTGTAATAGAGGTAACAATTCAGAACAATCTTAAGGAAAGATACTTGCAAAAGTATTCATTTATGCTGACAGGATATATATTTTTTCTGTAAATCAGTATGACCTCAAGCATTGCATATGACAGGAGGAAATTAAAATGGAAATGATCAATCGTCCCCGCAGACTGCGGACAAGCCCAAATTTAAGAAAAATGGTTCGGGAGACCAGAATGGATAAATCTTCCCTGATCTACCCGATGTTTATCGTAGAAGGAACCAATATCAAAGAAGAAATCCCGTCCATGATGGGACAGTACCGCTACAGTGTGGACCGTATGGGAGAAAAATTAGAAGAACTGACAAAAGCAGGAATCGGCGGTGTCATGCTTTTTGGTATTCCGAATCATAAGGATGAGCTGGGAAGCGGTGCTTATGCGCAGGATGGTATTGTACAGCAGGGATTCCGCAAGGCGAAAGAACTGTTCCCGGATCTGTATATGATCGGTGACGTGTGCATGTGTGAGTATACTTCCCATGGTCACTGCGGTGTACTCTGCGGACATGATGTAGATAATGACAAAACATTGGAGTTACTGCAGAAAACAGCATTGTCCCAGGTTCAGGCGGGTGCTGACATGGTAGCACCGTCTGACATGATGGACGGCAGAGTCGGTGCGATCCGCCAGATTTTAGACGCAAACGGATATATCAACACACCGATCATGGCGTATTCCGCAAAATTTGCTTCTGCGTTTTATGGCCCGTTTCGTGATGCGGCAGAGTCTGCACCGGCCTTTGGTGACCGCAAAACGTATCAGATGGATTACCATAACCGCAGAGAAGCATTAAAAGAAGTAGATCAGGACGTGATCGAGGGCGCAGACATTGTTATGGTAAAACCGGCCATGGCTTATGGCGATCTGATCCGTGAAGTAAAAGATATGACAGATATCCCAGTGGCAGCGTACAGTGTCAGTGGAGAGTATTCTATGGTAAAAACTACCGCAGCGGCAGGCTATATTGATGAAAAAGCGATTATGTGTGAGATGGCAGTGTCCGCTTACCGCGCAGGAACGGATATTTATATTACTTATTTTGCAGAAGAACTTGCAAAATGCATGGATGAAGGGAGAATCGGATAATGGAGATCAAAAAATCAGAGACTCTTTTTAAAGAAGCAGTTCAGTATATTCCGGGTGGTGTAAATTCACCGGTTCGTGCGTTTGGTTCCATCGGTTCTACTCCGCGTTTTATCAAAAAAGCAGATAAGGCGCTGATGTGGGATGAAGATGATAATGAATACATTGACTTTATTGGATCCTGGGGACCGATGATCCTTGGTCACAATCATCCGCTAGTGTTGGATGCAGTGCTTGAATACGCAAAACGTGGTTTAAGCTATGGCGCAGCCACATCCATCGAAGTGGATATGGCAAAACTGGTGTGCAGCATGGTGCCATCCATTGATATGGTGCGTATGGTAAACTCCGGTACAGAGGCCGTTATGAGTGCCATCCGTGTGGCCCGCGGCTTTACCCGTAGAGATAAGATCATCAAATTCAACGGCTGTTATCACGGACATTCCGATGCCCTTCTGGTAAAAGCAGGTTCCGGCGTCATGACTGCAGGCGTTCCGGGTTCTCTTGGCGTTCCGGCAGGCTGCACCGCTGATACCGTAACTGCGGACTATAACTCTCTGGAGAGCGTACAGGAGTGCTTTGATACTTATGGAGAGCAGATCGCAGCCATTATCGTGGAGCCGGTTGGTGCAAACATGGGTACCGTTCCGCCAAAAACTGGATTTTTACAGGGACTGCGTGACATCTGTGATAAATATGGTTCTCTGCTGATCTTTGATGAGGTCATCACAGGATTTCGTATGCAGGCAGATGGTGCACAGGGCTATTTTGGCGTGATACCGGATCTGACTACCTTTGGAAAAATCATCGGCGCAGGTATGCCGGTTGGCGCATACGGCGGACGCAGAGAAATCATGGAAATGGTATCCCCGGTTGGTGCTGTTTACCAGGCGGGAACCTTAAGCGGTAATCCGGTGGCTATGGCAGCCGGCATTGCACAGCTTTCTTACTTAAAAGAACATACGGAAGTTTATACACAGTTAAATGAAAAATCAGACCGATTTTTTACAGAACTGCAGAAGATCGTGGATGAGAGCGGAAAAGGATATCATGTAAATCATATCTGTTCCCTTGGAAGCCTGTTCTGCACTACGCAGGAAGTGTATGATTACGAGACCGCGAAAACTTCCGATACAAAGGCATACGCTGACTATTGTAATTATATGCAGAATCATGGCATTTATCTGGCTCCGGCACAGTTTGAGGCAATGTTTATTTCAGCAGCACACACAGAGGAACAGCTGGCGCAGACACTGGAACTTGCAAGAGATTATTTTGTAAAGAACTGATAAAACAGATGATATTTTTGAAAATGACGACATGATAAAAGAGCGTGTTGGAATCGGCAGATTTTTATTTGATAATCTGATATGTGAGAGCACATTTTTTTGAATTTGCAGGACATAAAAGGAAGTCAGAAAATATGGCAGCACAGAAGAGGGCTCAGAAAAGTACAACAAAGAAAAAGAAACGAAGAAATAAGCGGAAACGATACGATATGTCCAGGCTCTGGATAGCGCTTGGCCTTCTGGCCCTGGTGTTGCTGGTAATCCTGGGCGTGACACGACATCAGAAAAAGGCTGCCGCTGCAAGTTCGGACAGCCCTGTGACACTGTCACAAATCGACAAAAACAAACCGGAGCTGGACGTGGAACTTCTGACGGTAAATCCATATTCGCGGCCGGGAACGGCATTGGAGAAAGTAAATGGCATTGTCATTCACTACACGGCAAATCCCGGAGCGACCGCCATCGCGAACCGCAATTATTTTGAAAATCTGAAGGATACACATATGACAAAGGCAAGTTCACATTTTGTGGTGGGACTGGAAGGCGAGATCGTACAGTGTATTCCGACTGCGGAGATTGCCTATGCTTCCAATGATCGAAACAGTGACACGATTTCAATTGAGTGCTGTTATAAGAACGAGGACGGCTCCTTTGAACAGGCAACTTATGATTCAGTAATAAAACTGACGGCATGGCTATGTGCAAAGTTCGGACTGACTTCGGAAAATGTGATCCGGCATTATGACGTGACCGGTAAACTGTGTCCCCTTTATTATGTGGAGCATGAGGATGCATGGACACAGTTTAAAAAAGATGTAGATACGTATCTGCAAGTTTATGAGACGGGAGATGAAAACGGATGAGAGATCTTTATGAAAAAATAAAAAAAGGGACAGACCGCAGAGCAAGTCTGATCGCTTTGAAAAAAGAACTGAAAGATGATGCAAAGAAAAAGGTGTTTCTCACCATGACAGGAAACCGTCTGGATGAGATCATGAAATGCCTGGTGGACGAGGATCCGAAGGTTAGAAAAAATGCAGCAGCTATTCTCGGGGAACTGCATTGTCAGGATGCGCTGGATGTGCTGATGGATGCCTACGAGGAAGAGGAAAAATTGTTTGTCAAAGAAGCTTATGTACAGGCATTATCCATGATCGACTGCAGCGAGTATCTGCCACAGCTGGAGGTGCATCTTCAGGAACTGGTCGATTATGAGGCTCCGGAAGAGGAGAAAAAACATATTCAGGCAGAGATTCATGCATTACAGGAACTGATCCTGCAGAAAAAAGGTGTGAAAAAACATACTTTTAACGGATGGAACCGTTCCAGCGAAGTGCTGCTTCTGACCTTACCGGCGTTTCGTGATGTGCTGGCAGAAGAAGTGATCGGAAAGAAAAAAATGCTGAAATCCGGTGTGCGGACAATTGTATCAGATTTTGAAACAGTCATGAAAATACGAACAGTTCAGGAACTGTTATTTGTCATTCATACACAGACGGAGAAAAACGTGCTTTCCGCAGAGCCGGAAACACTGGCTGCGCAGCTGGCGGAATCGGATTTGATGCAGATTCTGACAGAGACACATAAGGGAGATGCACCGTTTTATTTCCGTATCGGTGTGTCCGGTGCCATGTCTCTGGAAGAGCGGAGCGCATTTTCAAAGCGTGTGGCAGCAGCCATCGAAGGTGCTTTTGCACGTCAGCTGATCAATTCTACTTCTCATTATGAGGTGGAGATCCGCTTGCTCCAGAATCGGGAAGGCGGATATGTACCGCTGCTGAAACTGTACACACTGCCGGATCATCGCTTTGACTACCGCAGATATTATGTGGCAGCAAGCATGAAGCCGACCATGGCAGCAGGGCTGATGGCACTGGCAAAACCATATCTGAAAGAACATGCACAGATTTTAGATCCGTTCTGTGGTGTTGGAACACTGCTGATAGAGCGCAGGTTCCTTGTTACGGCGCGAAACGCTTACGGTATTGATATGTTTGGGGAAGCGATTGAAAAGGCAAGAGTAAACAGCAAGATTGCAGGAATGCAGACCAATTACATAAATCGTGATTATTTTGATTTCGTGCATGACTATAAATTTGATGAGATCGTGACGGACCTTCCGACAGGAAACCTGACAAAACCGGAACTGGACGTATTGTATCGCAGATTTTTTGAAAAGTCAGATGAAGTGCTGGCGGATGACGGCCGCATGATCTTTTTCTCCCGGGAGATGGGACTGGTGAAAAAACAGCTTCGTCTGCATCCGCAGTTCCGTCTGGTGCAGGAATTCTGCATTCAGGAGAAAAACGGAAGTTATCTGTTTATCGTGGAGAAACGTCAGTAACGATGAATCGGAAAAAATGATTACTTGTAAATTGTGATGCTATTTCCTGTATCCTGGATTATGGAAAACGAATGGCATTACAAAGAGAGCAGAAAGCAGAGGTAGTGTATGCTTCAAAATTTGTTTCTGGAACAACTGGAAGACTGCCCGGTCATCGCGGCGGCAAGGGATATGGAAGGGCTGGTACATTGCTGTCAGTCCGAGAGTGGTATCGTCTTTATTTTATTTGGAGATGTCTGCACCATTTCAGAAATCGTAGATCAGGTAAAATCTGCAGGAAAGCTGGCCTTTGTACATATGGATCTGGTGAACGGCCTTTCCAGCAGGGAGATCAGTGTGGATTATATCCGGAAAGAAACGAGTGCGGATGGAATCATTTCCACGAAACAGCCACAGATCCGCCGGGCAAAAGAACTCGGCTTATACACAGTGCATCGCTTTTTTGTCATTGATTCGGCTGCTTATGTAAATGTGGAAAAATGCACAAAAGCAATCCGGCCTGATTGTGTGGAACTGATGCCGGGTGTTATGCCGAAAGTCATTCGGCAGATGACAGAAAAGCTGTCTGTACCGGTGATCGCAGGTGGTCTGATCTCCGATAAAGAGGATATTATCGCCGCGCTGGATGCAGGAGCGACAGCGATATCGACGACAAAAGAAGAACTGTGGTTTTTGTAGAAATAAATGAGAAAAATTGATAATGAAAATTGTAGGAGTAGTTTGACTATCGTGAAATCGTCAGGCTGCTTCTTATTTTTTTACAATTACACATTGGTAAAATTCACTAAAAAATTTGCAAAAAAGTTGACGATATTTTTAATTGCAAAATAAATATAGTTGTGTTATTTTAGAGCTACGCAGTTACAAGTCTATGTAACGGCACAAATTTTCTTATATTTAGCCAGGTGACAGGTTTCTGAATTTCGGAAGCTCATGATTTCGAGCAATTTCCAGAGGAAGAACGAACAGACAGAGAGATTTTAATTATGACAGTAAATCGTAGGAAGGGGATGGATTGAAAAAAGAAAACGCTATATTTTGCGAAAAAGTTATACTATAATAGAAGGAGAAAATATGTCAAATATTAAAATGCCAAAGCCAAACGAGGCACTCAGGGAGTTTTTTCAGAATGATGAAGTGTTTGCTTCGTTATTCAATGGGTATCTTTTTCAGGGAGAAAATGTTATTTCTTCCACTGCGTTAGAACCTGCAGATACAGCATATGCGGTTACGGTTCAAAATACAGATGGAAAGAAGCAGAAAATTAATAAATATCGTGATATTGTCAGAAAAACAGAAATAGGAACTCTGGTGATACTTGGGATAGAGGACCAGAATAAAGTGCATTATGCAATGCCGATCCGAAAAATGTTATATGATGTGTTAGGATATTCCACAGAAATAACAGAAAAAGCGAAACAACAGGATCCGGCAGAATGGACCATAGAGGAACGGCTGTCAAATGTAGGAAAAGGAACAACTGTAACACCAATTATTACGGTTGTGTTTTACACGGGGGAAACGCCATGGGATGGTCCAATATCACTTTATGATATGATGGATATAGACGATAGAGTCTGTACATGTGTGCCGGATTATCCTTTATATGTGATTGATATTGGACATGATAAGAATCTGGCTTTTACGGATCAGAATTTACAGGATTTGCAATATGCATTGACACAGATATATGCCGAGCAGGAACCAGATGACAGGGAAATCAAAAATAGTATTTTGTCATTAACGGGGATTCTTGCAGGTGACCAGAAATTATATGAGACAATGGTCAATGAGGAACAAGGAGGTTCAACGAAAATGTGTAGAGCGTTAGAAAAAAGAGACGAAGAAATAATCAAAAGAATAACGGAAGAGAAAGATGCGGAAATGTGTAAAGCGTTGAAGAAAAGAGATGAAGAGATAATCAAAAGAATAACGAAAGAAAAGGAAGCGGAGCTAGAGAAAAGAAGCGAAGAAATACGGAAAAAAGTAATGGAAGAAAAGGAAGCGGAATTAGCGGAGAAAGACGCTCGCATTCGTGAATTAGAAAAACTTTTAGCAGATAAATAATAGCAAAAGAAATATGGAGGAATATAATAATGGGCGAAAAGAATCCGCTGCATCACAGCTGCGTTGACTGTGGCGTAACAAATTGCAATAAAATGGATAAATATTATCCGGACTTCTGCCTGACAACCGGTATGGACGAAAAGCTACTGGGCGAAGTGATCCGTTTATATGATGACGAAGAAAATAAAAAAGTGACAGTTGCGGCAGCTGGCGTAGAGAGCGATTATTACTGTCAGATGTGCCGTGTGGAGGAGACCATTGAATTTGCAAAACGAATCGGTGCAAAGAAAATTGGGATTGCTACCTGTGTGGGACTGATTCATGAAACACGCACGCTGACCAATATTTTGCGGAGTCATGGATTTGAGGTATATGGCGTGGCCTGTAAGGCTGGCACGGTGCGCAAAACAGAAGTTGGTATTCCGAAGACCTGTGAAAACACTGGTGTGAACATGTGCAATCCGATTTTGCAGGCAAAAATGCTGAATGCGGAGCACACAGATCTGAATATCGTGATGGGATTATGTGTGGGACACGACAGTATGTTTAACAAATATGCCGAAGGACTGACAACAACACTTGTTGTAAAAGACCGCGTGCTTGGTCACAATCCGGTTGCAGCGCTGTATGTGGCGGATGGATATTATCATAATAAATTATATCCGCAGGATCAATAAAATAAAAATGAGAAAGGGGGATGTAAAAAAACTCCCTTTTTTGTTATCAGGGGATTGGAACAGACCAGTGTAACATTTGCGAAAAAACAGGAAACATGATACGATGAGCGCAGACAATTTTTTTAGAACAGGAGCAAAGAAACCATGGCATTACAGCTGATCTACGGAAATTCCGGCAGTGGAAAATCAACCTATATTTATGAAAAAGTCATTCAGATGGCGCAGGCAGACCGCAGGCGCAATTTTTATGTCATTGTTCCGGAGCAGTTCACAATGCAGACACAGCGAGAATTGGTGCGTCGGTCTAAAAATCATGTGATCGTAAACATTGACGTGGTCAGCTTTGAACGTCTGGCGTACCGTATTTTTGATGAACTTGGTATTCAGAATACGGTTATGGAAGAGACAGGAAAGAGTCTGGTATTGCGTAAGATCGCAGAGGAAAAAGGCAAAGATCTGACGGTTCTGCGTGGAAATATCCGAAAAATGGGTTATATCAACGAGCTGAAATCCATGCTCTCCGAGCTGATGCAGTATGATATTTCTGTGGAAGAACTGGAAGACTTTTTACATCAGTTAAAACCGGAATCAAATCTGTATTATAAATTATCGGATGTTCATACCATGTATGCGGCCTTTGAAGAGTATCTGCGGGGACAGTACGTGACAGCGGAGCGTGTGCTGGATGTGCTGGCGGAGGCTGTGGATGATTCAAAGCTGCTGCGGGATGCGGTGTTTGTATTTGACGGATTTACCGGATTTACCCCGGTGCAGATGAAGTTACTGCACCGCTGTATGCATGTGGTGAAGGATATGTATGTGACGGTGACGCTGGATGTGCGGGAAGATCCGCTGGCGGACCGTGGCATTCAGGATCTGTTTTATATGAGCCGGAAAATGACAGCTGCTCTGTTGCGGGCGGCACAGGAAGAAGGATTCCCACTGGAGGAGCCTGTTTTTCTGGCACCGGGAGCCCAGAGCCGGTTAGCGAAAGCGCCGGTTTTGCAGCATTTGGAACAGAATCTGTTTCGTGTGAGAACGCAGCAATATCAGGGAGACTGCCAGAAAGAACTGCAGATTTATTCTTTGGCAGCGCCCCGGGAAGAATTGGAATTTGCGGCATGGAAAATTTCTGAGCTGATGCGGAACCGTGGATATCGTTACAGCGAATGTGCGATTGTATGCGGTGATGTGGAATGTTATGAAAAATATGCGCAGTCTGTGTTTTCACGGTATGACATGCCGTACTTTGTGGATATGAAAACTTCGATCCTGTATCATCCGTGCATTGAGCTGATCCGTGCGATACTGGAGATCGTGGAAAAAGATTTTTCCTATGAAAGTGTTTTTCGATTTTTGCGGACCGGTCTGTCCGGATTTGCGGAGGAAGAGATTGATTTTCTGGAAAATTATGTGCTGGCCCGCGGAATCCGTGGTGCTTCCAAGTGGAAGAAAAAGTTCCTGAAACCAATGCGTCATGCAGGAAGGATCCGTATGGAAGAGGCGGTATTGCAGGCAGAACTGTCCCGGGCAAATCAGCTGCGGGAGCAATTCTGGAAAATGTTGGAGCCGTTTTATCAGGCGGTATCAGAAAAAGATGTCACCGTCTCTGATATGACAAAGGCATTGTACGACTTACTCTGTGCACTGCATCTGGAAGAACAGATGAAGGTGCAGCAGGAAGCCTTTGAGGAAGCGGGAGAAGAATTGCTGGCCTCCCAGTATCGCCAGATTTACAAAATCGTCATTGATCTGTTGGACAAACTGGTGGATCTGCTGGGCGAGGAAAAACTGTCCATCCGGGATTATGCTGACGTGCTGGAGGAAGGTTTTGCGTCGGCAAAAGTTGGCGCGATTCCGCCGGGGGCGGACTGTGTGATTCTGGGAGACATTGAACGTACCCGTCTGGAAGGCATCAAAGTGCTGTTTTTCCTTGGGGTAAACGATGGTATGATTCCGAAAAGCACGGCAAATGGCGGTATTTTGTCCCAGTATGACAGGGAACTGATCGAAGAGCAGAAGCTGCAGCTGTCACCGACGGCCAGGGAGCAGTCCTTCTTGCAACGTTTTTATCTGTATCTGAATATGACGAAGCCGTCGGAGGCATTGTATCTGACATACGCGCGAATGGATACGCAGCAAAAAGCGTCACGGCCATCTTATCTGATTGGAACGCTGCAGAAATTGTTCCCGGATCTTTCCGTGGTGGAAATTGATGCGGGGAAAACTTTTGCACCGCTGACACCAAAGAGCAGTCTCGATGCCTATCTGACCGGACTGGCAGCGGCAAGGGAAGGCGTGATAACGGACGACTGGAAGGCACTGCACCGGTATCTTGGCGGTTCGATGGTCTGGGGACCGGTTGTAAAGGAATTGTTCGAGGCGGCATTTTCCCAGTTTACCGGGGAGCAGCTGGCGGTGGAGACCGCACGACAGCTGTACGGAACGGTGCTGACGAATTCCGTTACAAGGCTGGAGCTGTTTGCACGCTGTGCCTATGCACATTTTCTGGAGTATGGATTGAAATTATCGGAGCGTGAGACCTACAGTTTTGCGGCACTGGATATGGGAAGTATGTTTCATGAAATCTTGCAGCGGTATTGCGAAAGTCTGGAGAAATCCTATGACTGGTATTCTATTACGGAGTCGCAGCAGGAGGATCTGCTGAAAGCCGCCATGCAGGATGCGGTACTTTCCATGCCGAACGAGTCGCTGCTGGAGTCTGCCAGAAGTGCCTATGTATTGGAGCGGATCTACCGGATCATGAAGCGCAGCATCTGGGCGCTGACCGAACAGATCCGACACGGAACCTTCAAACCGGCGGGGTACGAAGTGGATTTTGTGCAGGTGAATGAGTTAAATGTGGAAAATATGATGCTGGATGAGGAGCATAAAATGCGTCTGGTGGGAAAAATTGACCGTATGGATACCCGGGAGACAGAGGATGCTGTGTATGTTCGCATCATTGATTATAAATCCAGAAAAACAACGTTTCAGCTGTTGAATCTGTATTATGGACAGCAGCTGCAGCTTGTGGTGTATCTGAACGCGGCCATGGAGCAGTTAAAGAAGACACATCCGGGAAAAGAAATCGTTCCGGCGGGTATTTTTTATTATCGGATGGATGATCCGATGGTGGATGCAGACGGCGAGGACGAAGAAAAAATTATGGAAAATATTTTAAGTGAGCTGCGTCTGAATGGTCTGGTCAGCCTGGAGCAGGAAGCTTATGAACAGATGGATGTGGGCTTGCAGGGAAAATCAGAAGTTATTCCGCTGACATTGAAAAAAGATGGAACTGTCAGCAAGCGGGGCACTTCAGGTGCGACGAGAATCGATTTTCATGCCCTGACGTCCTTTGTAAACCGAAAGATTTGTGCGACGGCGGAGCAGATTCTGGAGGGAAATATCGATATCCACCCGTATCAGATGGAAACGAGAACCGGATGCGATTATTGCCCGTATCACAGTGTGTGTGGTTTTGATCCGAAAATTGAGGGTTATCGTTATCAAAAAAATAAAAAACTGCAGGAAGAGGAAATCTGGAGTGATATTTACCGAGAAGGAGGTCAGTCGGATGAGCGTTAAGTGGACAAAAGAACA
Source organism: Lachnospiraceae bacterium (assembly GCA_963617435.1). Taxonomy (GTDB): domain Bacteria; phylum Bacillota; class Clostridia; order Lachnospirales; family Lachnospiraceae; genus Eubacterium_I. Next base: position 36,573 of record CAVEOS010000001.1, on the reverse strand, counting down.
GGAACAAGTCATCCATCTGAGAAATCGAAGTCTGCTTGTCTCTGCGGCTGCGGGTTCCGGAAAGACAGCGGTGCTGGTGCAGCGTATCATTTCCATGGTGACAGATGAGACGGATCCGATGGATATCGACCGGCTGTTGGTTGTGACGTTTACCAATGCGGCAGCGGCGGAAATGCGGGAGCGTGTTGGAGCAGCTATTGAGGCGGCACTGGAGCAGGATCCATACAATCAACATTTGCAGCGGCAGCTGACACTGGTGCACAACGCACAGATCACCACCATTGACAGTTTCTGCATCCGGATTTTGCGGGATCATTTTCATAAAATTGACCTGGAGCCGGGATTTCGTATTGCGGACGAGGGCGAGTTAAAATTGCTGCGTGAAGATGTCTGCGAGGCGGTTCTGGAAGAGTTTTACGAAAAAGCGGATCCGGAATTTCTGCGGTTTGCGGACAGTTATTCCAGGGCGAAAGATGATCTGCAGATTAAGGAAATGGTGCTGAAATTATACGAGTATTCCGAGAGTTATCCGTGGCCGGAGGAATGGCTGGCCTCCTGCGTGCAGCAGTATGAGGCGGCGGATGAGGCCGAACTGGAGCAAAAACCGTGGGTGCAGGATTTCCTGGCGTACATGAAAGTGCGGATCGATGACCTGATCCGTGCACATGAAGCATTGCTGGAACTGACGCAGGAAGCGGATGGGCCGTATATGTATGAGGCGTCCATTCAGGATGATCTGCGCCAGCTGCGCGGATTGGCAGAGTTTACACATTTTTCCCAGTGGCAGGAAGCGCTGTCCGGGATTAAATTTAAAAATATCGGAAGCGCCAGAAAATACGAGGGCAGTGAGCAGAAAAAAGAGGCGGTCATGTCCGGACGTGACCGCATGAAAAAACAGGTGGACAAATGGAAAAAAACAATATTTGCCACACCATTAGAAATACAGCTGGAGAGACTGAATCAGACTTCTGATATGGTGCGGATGCTGGTGACGGTGACACAGGCCTTTGCGAAACGTTTTTATCAGGAAAAACAGCTGAAAAATATGATGGATTTTTCCGATGTGGAGCACAATGCCCTGCGGGTGCTGGTGAATTCTGAGACAAAAGAGCTGACGGAGACGGCATTGGAGTATCAGCAGCAGTTCAAAGAGGTCATGATCGATGAATATCAGGACAGTAATTATGTGCAGGAGACGCTTCTGACAGCGGTTTCCGGCGTGAAAAACGGACACGAAAACCTGTTTATGGTTGGCGATGTGAAACAGAGCATTTATCGTTTCCGACTGGCCAGACCGGAGCTTTTCATGGAAAAATATGAGCGTTTTTCCACGGAGGAGAGCAGCCGGCAGCGCATTGATCTGCATCGGAATTTCCGAAGCCGCAGGGAAGTGGTGGATGCAGTCAACGATATTTTCTATCCGTTGATGGCGGTGGATATCGGAAACGTTGGTTATGATGAGGAGGCGGCTTTATACGCGGGCGCGGAGTATCCCGAATATGAAGATGTGGCTTGTTGTAAACCGGAACTTCTTCTGGTCCCGGCGGATGGCGGAAGCACGGATCGAAGAGAGCAGGAAGCCTTTGCGGTGGCTGGACGAATCCGTCAGATGGTTGTTCAGCAGAAAATACCGGGACTTACGTATAAGGATATCGTGATCTTACTGCGTTCCATGTCCGGCTGGGCGGAGACCTATCAGAAAGTATTTGAACAGGAAGGGATTCCTCTGATCGTATCCTCCAAAACGGGATATTTTTCAGCGACAGAGGTACAGACGGTGTTGTCACTGCTTCGTGTGCTGGATAATCCGTGTAAAGATATTCCACTGGCGGCGGTGATGAAGTCCTATTTTGGAAAGTTTACGTCGGATGAACTGGCGCAGATCCGGGCAGAATATCCGAATATGCCATTTTATCAGTGTGTGGAGCAGACGCAGCATCTGGCAGAAAAAATCGGTGTATTTCAGGAAATGCTGCAGAAGTTTCGGCGGCGCATTCCATATACACCGATTCACAGACTGCTGCAGGAAATTTTGGATGAAAGCGGCTATCGCAACTATGTGACGGCACTTCCGGCCGGAGAGCAGCGCCGGGCAAACCTTGATATGTTGATGGAAAAAGCGGTGGCTTATGAGCAGACGAGTTATCACGGATTATTTCATTTTATCCGATACATTGACCGTCTGATGAAATATGATATCGATTACGGCGAGGCGGAAATTATCAGCGAACAGGAAAACGCGGTTCGTCTGATGAGTATCCACAAGAGCAAAGGTCTGGAATTCCCGGTGGTATTTGTCTGCGGAATGGGAAAAAAAATCAACGAGCAGGATCTGAACAGCAACATGATCTTTCACCCGGAATTTGGTATCGGCCTGAAGTGGTATGACTGTGAAAAACGTACCAAGGCAAATACGCTGATTCACCAGATTTTTGCCATGGAAGCCAAACGGGAAAATCTGGGGGAAGAACTGCGCGTGCTTTACGTGGCACTGACCCGAGCAAAGGAAAAACTGATTCTTGCGGGAAGCTGCAAACTTCCGGAAGAAGGACAGTTTCATGGATACGACAGGGATGAAAAAGTACCGTTTTCTACCCGGTACGATGCGGGATGTTACTGGGACTGGGTACTTCCGGTGCTAGGTATGGAAAATACAGCCTATGATTATACAATCTGGGACGAGGAACAGATGCTCTCTGAACAGCAGAGGCAGCTGTATGATACGGCAGAGCAGCACAGAAATCTACTAGAAGCACTGCAGGATGTGTCAAAAGAAGAGATGCAGAAGCTGACGGATCGGTTTGACTGGGAGTATGCATGGATGGAGGAAGGAAGGCACAAACAGAAAGTATCGGTCTCTGAACTCAAGCATCGTGCGATGGAAGAGCGCAGCGAGTCAGAGGATCAGACACTGAATACAGCGGAAGCGCTATTTCCGCAGGAGATTGTTTCACCGTATCTGCCAGGGTTTGTGCAGGAAGCAGAAGAAAATACGGGTGCACTGTATGGAACAATGGTTCACCGCTTTCTGGAATGTCTGGATTTCGCAGAACTTCCGGAGTTTGAAGGAGAAAAACAGGGACTGCATTTTGTAAAACAGCAGATCGATGCATTGTGTGATTTAGGACGTATGCAGGAAGTCGATGCGAAGCGGTTAAACTGGAAGAAACTGCTTGAATTTTTACAGAGTGATACGGCAAAACGGATGCGGGATGCGGCAATGCAGGGAACATTAGAGCGGGAAAAACCATTTGTAATGTCTGTTCCGGCAAATCTGGTCTGGGAGGAGAGCCGCCCGGAGGAAGAGGTACTGATTCAGGGTATCATTGATGTGTTCTGGGAAGAAGCGGATGGCATTGTACTTCTGGATTACAAGACAGACCGGGTGGATAATGCGCAGGAGCTGGTACGCCGCTACAAAAAACAGCAGGAACTTTATGCGGATGCGTTGAGCAGATTTGGAGCTGGAAAGCCGGTGAAGGAGATTTTGATCTATTCCTTTGCGCTGGCAGAAACGATTCGGCTTTGATAAAAAATCTACGGAGTATTTGTGAAGAAAGTATATTGGTTTGTATTCATTGAAAGCATGATCAAATCTGATATGTGCTTGGTTTGAGTATAAATTATAGAAAAAAGAAATAAGCAATAGGAAATATGGCGAATTGGAGAACATGTATATGAGAATAATATTAGCATCAGCCTCCCCGAGACGGCGCGAACTGCTGTCTCAGATGGGACTGGAATTTGAAATATGCCCGTCACAGGGAGAAGAAAAAATTACAGAAGTGCTGCCGGAGCGTGCCGCTATGGAACTGGCACAGCAGAAAGCAGCGGAAATCGCAGGAAAAACAGAAGGAGACGCATGGATCCTTGGCGCAGACACAGTTGTAGTCTATGACCAGAAAATCCTTGGCAAACCGAAGGATGTGGAAGACGCAAAACAGATGCTTCGCATGTTACAGGACAATAAACATCAGGTGTATACCGGCGTCTGCATCTGGAAAAAAGAAAACGGAACAGAAGATGTACACTGCTTTTTTGAAAAAACAGATGTGGTCTTTTATCCGATGACGGAAGAAGAAATTGATCAGTACGTGGCCACCGGAGAGCCGATGGACAAGGCTGGATCTTACGGAATTCAGGGCAAGGGTGGTCTGTATGTCCGTGAAATCCATGGCGATTATAATAACGTGGTTGGCTTACCGATTGCACGGTTATATCATGAATTGAAAGGCTAAAAATGCAGCATGGATTAGTTTGGAATCATCAATGACTGTTGGGAACTCAGAAAAAAGAGAAACTGTTATTGATTATTGGATAGAACTGTGAAATCAGTGAACATTTGTTTTTAGTTGCGAGAAAGATATAACAATGGTATATTAAAAACAACGGTGTTTTGTCCTGCTAGAATGACAAAGCATCATTTCATGTGAAAAACAAAAATTTGAAATGGAGAACAAATACCATGGGCGAATACGATAAAGTATGTATTGAGACATTTTTAAAAGATCAGTTAAAGCTTTTTCCGGAGAAAGTAGCAGAGACACCGGAAGAAGCAGAAGATTTTCTGGATATGTGCATGGCAGCAGTATGCAAAAACCTCAAAGAAGTACGGGAGTACTTTGACGAGACCGGAGCAGATATTTCTGGCATGAGCAAAGAAGAACTGGAGCAGGCAGACGAAGTGTTCAAAATTCCGGATGGACGTTATCTGGTAGTCGATGCCTGAGAAAGTGTTAATAGGAGAATAGTTGATTGAAAAGTAGAAATATGAGAAAAAAAGCAGGTGCACTTGCAGTTGTGCTGGCCTGCAGTGCATTCCTTGGTGCCTGCAGCAATCCACTGACGGCAGTCGTTTCCAAGCCGGTATTTAAGGTTGGCAGTGAGAGCTGTAGCCAGGAAGATGCGAAAGCAATTCTGATGAACTATCAGAAAGAGTACAGTAATCTGTACGGCATCGATATGTGGGAGCATGATTACGGTCAGGAGCAGAGTCTGGAAGAATATATCAAGGATCTGACCCTTGCTCAGATGGCGCAGGTGTATACGCTGGATGTGATCGCTTCCGAAAAAGAAGTGACTTTATCTGAGGATGAACAGAAAAAAGTTTCAGAAGCAGCCAAAACATACCGGGATGGTCTGGATGATGCAGAGCGTGAGTATATCGGGCTCAGCGAAAAACAGACAGAAAAACTGTTTGAGCGTTACGTATTGGCAGAAAAACTATATGAGACTTTGAAAACAGAAGTAAATCAGGAAGTCAGCGATGACGAAGCCCGGGTAATGAAGTTAAAACAGATTTATACGACAGATCAGTCAAAAGCGCAGAATTATCTGGCGCAGCTTCAGGGCGGAACTGATTTTGAGACCCTGGCCCAGACAGCCAATGAAGCGAACAGTGTGGACATTAATGTAAACCGTACCACATTTTCGGATGATGTGTCGGAAAAATTATTTGCACTGACAGACGGTGGTATCACAGATGTCATTGAGATTGATGGCGGTTATTATATTTTTTATTGCAGCAGTGCATTCGATTCAGAGCTGACAGATGCACACAAAAAAGATGTACTGGAAAAGCGTATGTCTGATGCAGTGACAGATACATATGCCGATTATATGAGCCAGCTGAGTTCCAAGGAAAATCAGGATGTGTGGTCCAAAGTGACAGTGGATACCTCACTGAAACTGGAGAGTGCGTCCTTTATGGAAGTATATCAGCAGTATTTTTCAGCAGAAGAGTAAATAGAACCCCCGTATTTTTCATCAAAGCAAGGCGTCTTAGCCTGCGTGATGAAAAATACGGGTTTTTTTATATTACCTATAAAGTTTTCATGAAACCTTATTTATCAGCCAGAATCATCATAACCTCATTGCTTCGGTTAATGAATGCTGTCATAGCCTCCGGTGAAAGCGGCTGGTTGGAAAGCATAGCCAGATCATAAAGCTGTTTACAGAACATCGGTACATGCTCACCATCTTTGTGATCAAGAATATACTGAACCAGTTTGTTGTTGACATTCAGAACCAATGTCTCATTACCGCCAAACATGGACGGATCCATGCCGTACATATTGTACATCTTCATCATATCCTGCATACGGCGTCCCTCTTCAGAGAGTGTGATCATGGATGAGATAGAAGCATCTTTTAATTTTTCAACTTTTACATCCAGATTTCCTTTGCCAAGAGCGGTGCGGAAGGTCTCTGTCAGAGTATCCAGTGCGGATTTCATATCTTCCTCAGATATTTCTTCTTTCAGTGCATCGGTTACATCGGCATCGATACGCATGAATTTGTAATGCTGATTCCGCTGCTCTAACTGAGTAATGAAGGAAGTATCAATGTTGTGATCAAGGATAACGGCGTTCATGTCAGATTCCTTGAACATACGGATGTACTGTCCCTGCTGATTTTTATCTGTTACATAGTAGATCGTCTCGCGGGTATCTTTGTCGGCATCAGCGTTATCTGCTTTATCTTCAGCATTCTCATCTTTGGTTTCAGCCTCTTTTTCCTCTTTCTCTTTTAAGAGTTCCGGAAGTGTCATGTATTTGTCATTGATATCCCTGAAGAGAATGTAGTCGTTCATACGGTCACAGAATTTCTCATCTTTTAAGCAACCGAATTTGATGAACGGGCTGATGTCATCCCAGTATTTTTCATAGCTTTCTTTATCTGTCTTGCACATACCTGTGAGCTTGTCAGCCACTTTTTTGGTGATGTACTCAGAAATTTTCTTTACAAATCCATCGTTCTGCAGGGCACTTCTGGATACGTTCAGTGGCAGATCAGGGCAGTCGATAACACCTTTCAGAAGCATCAGAAATTCCGGAATAACCTCTTTGATGTTGTCCGCGATAAATACCTGATTGTTGTACAGTTTGATGGTTCCTTCAATGGAATCGTACTCGGTATTGATCTTCGGGAAGTAGAGGATACCTTTTAAGTTGAACGGATAATCCATGTTCAGATGAATCCAGAATAACGGCTCTTTGTAATCATGGAATACGTTGCGGTAAAACTCTTTATAATCCTCGTCGCTGCACTCGTTTGGATGTTTTGTCCAGAGCGGATGCGGATCGTTGATCGGAACCGGGCGTTTTAAGATTTTTAATTTCTCGGTACGCGGAGATACTTCTACAACCTCTTTTTCGCCGTTCTCGTTTTCTTTTTCCTCTGTTTTGGCTTCTTCAATGATGGTCTCGATTACAGTATCTTTGTCTGTTTTTTCTTCCGGAAGGATGGTCTCATATTCCGGCTCTGCAGTTTCGTTTATGAGATAAATCTCTGTCGGCATGAAAGAGCAGTATTTGTTCAGAACCTCTCTTGCACGGTATTCGTTGGCGAACTCCAGGCAATCCTCATTTAAGAATAAGGTGATCTCGGTACCAACGGTTGTCTTGTTACCGTCTTTCATATCAAATTCTGTACCGCCGTCACATTCCCAGTGAACCGGTGTGGCACCTTCTTTATAAGAAAGGGTATCGATATGAACCTCATCAGCTACCATAAATGCGGAGTAGAATCCAAGTCCGAAATGACCGATGATCTGATCGTCATTGGATTTGTCTTTGTATTTCTCAAGGAAATCAGTTGCTCCGGAAAATGCAATCTGGTTAATATATTCCTCAACTTCGTCTGCAGTCATTCCGAGACCGTTATCGATGAATTTTAAGGTTTTCTCTGTCGGGTTGACACGTACTTCCACTTTTGCTTCGTAATCATCCGGCAGTGTGTATTCACCCATCATATCAAGTTTTTTCAGTTTGGTAATGGCGTCACATCCGTTGGATACGAGCTCACGATAGAAGATGTCGTGGTCGGAATACAGCCATTTTTTGATGATCGGAAAAATGTTGTCACTGTTGATGGAAAGACTTCCGTGTTTGTTACTCATACTTATCACTCCTGTTTCTTCTTTATAAATATTTTTGAAAAATTAGCATATTTGGTTCAGAAATCCTGATAAAAAATAAGGGGCTCTGAAAGCATAAATACACTATAATACTCCAAAATTGAAAAGTCAATAGAAAATTAGCACTCTTTTTAAATGAGTGCTAACAAAACCTGGTTACGGGCGATACTTCTTGAATTTATTTCAAGAAGGGATACAGATACGGGGACAAAATGGAAAACTCGCTTGCGAGTGATACTTCTTGAACTTGCTTCAAGAAGGGATACAGATACGGGGACAAAATAGTAAATTTGCTTGCAGGCGATACTTCTTGAACTTGCTTGCGGTTTTTGTAAAAAAACGTTATACTCACTAAGATATATTTATAGAAAGAACAGGAGTGAACAGACAATAGCAGGGGAGAGAAATTATCATTTTGACAACATAAAAGCATTACTGATTTTTCTGGTAGTATTCGGGCACATGATCAGTACCTTTGCGGATACACCGGAAGTAGATGTTATTTATAAAATCATATTCAGTTTTCATATGCCAGCGTTTATTTTTGTATCCGGTTATTTTGCAAAAGTAGATCCAAAGAAGATTTTATCCAGGATTTTTCCGTTGTACATCGTATTTCAGCTGCTTCGATTTTTGCTGGATTTCATATTGGACAGTATCATGTGGGGACATCCAATGAAAATCGACATGCAATTTTTTACACCAAGGTGGACGTTATGGTATCTGGTGGCCATGATCATTTACCAGCTTTTGCTGCCGGTGTTTGACACGAAAAACGAGCGGCACCGGGTAGCGTATCTGCTTTTATCAATGGTAGTTGGCATTGTGATCGGTTACAATCCGGATACGGAAAACTTTATGGCAATGTCCAGAATCATGAATTTCCTGCCGTTTTTCCTGGCGGGATATTATGAGAAAGACGGTGGATTTTTCCTTCGTTATGGAAAACAGAGAAATCTGAAAGAGGCAAAAATTGCGACGGCATTTCTGGCAGTTGGAATCATTGCTGGTTTTATTCTGGTCAGCGATTCCAGCACCCGAAAGTTATTCTGGGGAACGGAGAGTTTTGACGGTGGTGTGTATACCTGGTATACGCGAATTTTGGCATGGATCATTGCTTTTTTGTGGATCTGGATTTTAATCGTATGGGTGCCGACGAGGCGAATTCCTGTGATCGAAACCATCGGAAAAAATACGTTGAGTGTTTATCTGTTACATACGATCGTAATTCTGATTTTGATGTACACGCCATTTAACGACTGGGTATTTAATAAAATTGGCTGGCAGCTGCTGATCGCAGTGGGACTGACACTGGGACTTTCCTGGAATGGATTTGAACGGCTGCTGCGAAAGATTGCGATTCCGTATTACGGGAATCGGAAGAAGTAAATAATAATCAATGTAAACAGAGAAAATACAGGGTTATCTCTGAACATCGAGTGGAAGTCTATTAAGTGATGAAATAACAGGAGCACGAATATGCAATATCGATATGACAAAGAAAAAAATCCAGTTTCCATGCTTGCCTTTGGCTGCATGCGTTTTACAAAGGAAAACGGAAAGATTAATCTGGAAAAAGCAGAATCTGAGATTCTGGAGGCCATGAAACTTGGCGTCAACTATTTTGATACCGCTTACATTTACAGTGGCAGCGAAGAAGCTATGGGAAAGATTTTTGAGAAAAATCACTGCCGGGAGCAGATTTACATTGCAGATAAACTACCGCATTATCTGATCAAGTCTGCGGCAGGGCTGGAAAAAACGTTTCAGGAGCAGCTGCGCAGATTACGGACGAATTACATTGATTTTTACCTGATGCACATGCTGACAAATCTGGAAACATGGGAAAAATTAAAAGGTCTTGGCATCGAGGACTGGATCACAAAGAAGAAAGCTTCCGGGGAGATTCACCGGATCGGATTTTCCTATCATGGAAATACAAAGGATTTTTGTGAACTTGTGGATGCCTACGACTGGGATTTTTGCATGATTCAGTATAATTATCTGGATGAAAACAGTCAGGCGGGACGAAAAGGACTGCAGTATGCTGCCGCAAAAGGACTTCCGGTGATGATTATGGAACCACTGCGGGGAGGTAAGCTGGTGAATCTGCTGCCGGAAGAAGCAAAACAGAAGGTGGCAGCGCATCCATCCGGACGCAGCGCGGCCGAATGGGCTTTTCGCTGGCTCTGGAATCAGCCGGAGGTGACAGCGGTGCTTTCCGGTATGAATTCCATTGAGATGGTGCGGGAGAACTGCCGGATCGCATCTGAGACGAAGGCGGGAGCTTTTACAGAGGAAGAGACAGCCTTTGTCAATGAATTGAAGGATGCGATCAAGCACAGCATGAAGGTGGGATGTACCGGCTGCGGTTATTGTATGCCATGTCCGAAAAATGTGGATATCCCGGGTACGTTCAGTTTTTACAATCTGATCTACAGTGAGAACAAGAAGACGGCACGAAAAGGATATATGCAGTGTACGATCTTCCGACAGACACCGACCAGTGCTTCTCAGTGCGTGGGATGTGGAAAATGTGAGCAGCATTGTCCACAGGGCATTCCTATTCGCAAAGAGCTGAAAAATGCGTCAAAAGAGTTGGAAAATGTGACGTATAAGCTGGCGGGGAAGGCCATACGGCTGTTTAAGTTGTGGTAGAAGCTGTTGATAGTGAGATCGTGGAGAAATGACATAGAGAAAATATGATTTTAGCTGTGTTGTAAAGGATAAGGCAGAAGATAGAAAGTTGGTGGGGAACAATGGAAATCACGCGTTTTATGAACCCAAATCAAAAGAATGTAGAAACAAACAGTGTCCTTCCGGCAGGAATTCGAATCAGGGATATTGATCAGCGTGTATTAAATACAGAAGAAAAATATATCGGTATTGTGGATGAAAATGGCGAAATGTTAGGAGCAATTCAGGCAGAACGTTTGCGTTTTATCTATCAGTGGAATCAGTCTATGGATATGGCTCAGATTTTGGAACATCTGAGTATTGGCGTGATTGCAGTAGATAAAGAAAGCCGGATTTTTTATGTAAATCCAGCTTATTCGGATATTTTGAATGTGGCACCGGGTAAAATCATCGGACGTTATATGAATCAGATTGAAAAAGATGCAGCTCTTTTGGAAGTTTTGGAAACACAACAGCCAAAAAGAAGTGAAAAACAACTGATTCAGTCGGTTCAGAAATATGTATCAGTAAATATGTTTCCGTTGTATCGACAGGGAGAGTTTGTCGGAGCATGTTCTCTGTTTACGGATGTTACAGAATTAAATCATCTGACCAGTGAAGTCGAGCGTATTTCTCAGGTGGCGGAAGAGTACAATCAGGAGATTCGTGCCAGAGATTTTTTGAAAACGAATCATATTATCGGTGAGAGTGAAATCTATTTGAACTGCATCCGAAAAGCGATGATGGTAGCGTCTACGGATGCTTCGGTATTGATTCGTGGTGAAAATGGAACCGGTAAAGAAGTAATTTGTAAACTTATACAGGAAAACAGTGGCAGAATGAATCAGCCATTTATTAAGGTCAACTGTGCGGCAATTCCGGAAGCATTGATCGAGAGTGAGTTGTTTGGTTACGAGGAAGGTTCCTTTACCGGGGCAAAAAAAGGCGGTCGTGCTGGAAAATTTGAACTAGCTCACGGTGGAACGATTTTTCTGGATGAGATTGGTGATCTGCCGATGGCCATGCAGGCAAAACTGCTGCGTGTGCTTCAGGAAGGCGAGATTGAAAAAGTCGGTGGACAAAAAAGTGTACCGATCGATGTGCGTGTGATCGCAGCGACAAATCAGCCGTTGGAGCAGATGATCGAGGATGGAACTTTTCGAATGGATTTGTATTTCCGTTTGAATGTTATTTCCATTGAGATACCACCTCTCAGAAAACGTGGCAGTGATGTGATTTTGCTGGCGAATGAATTTCTTGATACGTTTAATCACAAATATCAAAAAGAAAAACATCTGAAAGAAAGTGCGTATCAGGCACTGATGAATTATAAATGGCCAGGAAATGTCCGTGAACTGCGAAATGTGGTGGAAAGTGCAGTGGTGCTGACGATGTCGGATTCCATTGGTGCGGGAGATCTGCCGGAGCATATTTCCGGTGTTTCAGGCGAAGTGACAGTGAAATGCAAGATACAGGCGAAAGATAGTTCTCTTCCAGAGGATGATATGCATTATGATAGTCTGAAAGAGCAGGTGGAGGCTTATGAGAAACATGTGATCGCGGCGGCATTGGAGCGGTGTCATGGGGATCGTAATGCGGCAATTCAGGAATTGAAAGTGTCAAGACGGACGTTTTACCGGAAATTATCAGAGTATGGATTATCTTGAAAAAAGATAATTCACAGGAAATGTCAAAAATGGCACTGGCGCCAGAAATGACACTCTAATGCAAAGAAAATGTGCCAGAAATGGCACTGTATAAATATGAAAGTAGTTTGAAAAGAGATATGACTGTATGGTTATGTCTCTTTTTTATTAGCAAGGGTAGAAAATGAAAGTCGGATTTGCAAATATTTGCAAAAAATACGCATAAAAATGAAAAAATATATATTTGTTGATAAAACTAAAAAACTGGCATCAGCTTTGCATAATAATAGGTCACAAACCTGCAGGAGAAAGAAAAGGAGAGAATCAGATGAAGTTACCAAACAAAGTGCAAGTAATGGATGTTACTTTAAGAGATGGTTTTCAGCATGAAGAAATGTTTGTTCCAACAGAAGCAAAGCTCTGGATCGCGAACAAATTGATTGATGCGGGATTTACCAAGTTCGAAGTCGGAACTTTCAGCCACATTAAATATGTTCCGCAGTTTAAGGATATCGAGGCGGTATTAAAGGGACTGCCAAAGAATGAAAATGTAGAGTATACAGTACTGGCATTGAATACAAAAGCATGCGAGCGTACCATTCAGGCATTGGAAGACGGAGCACAGATTGACCGCGTTTTATGCGGACAGCTTGCAACCAGTGAAGCATACGCCAGAAAAAATATGAATCGTACACACGAAGAACTGTTTGCAGAAGCAGAAAAGAATGTAAAGTTTTTACATGATCATGGGGTTAAAAAAGTATTTGCAAACATCGGTACCATTTTCGGTTGTCCGATTCAGGGGGAAGTGCCGTTGGAAAAAGCCTATGAATTCTGTGACAGATGTTTTGACATCGGATTTGATGAGATTGAGCATTCCGATCCGGATGGAATTGCAGATCCGGCAAAAGTATTTGAATATTTTTCCACTGTACTGGACAAATATCCGGATACATCTGCACACAGTTTCCATGTACACGATATCAGAGGCATGGGCTTAACTGCTTATTATGCAGCAATGGAAGCCGGTGTGACAATGTTTGACTGTTCTATGGGTGGCATTGGCGGTCAGGTAGCAAATATCGTTGATAACGTTCCGGTAAAGGGAATCGGAGATTACTATTTTGACACACGCAGAACCGGTCTGGTAGAGACTTGTGATTTCGTGACGATGCTGAACCAGATGGGAATCGAGACTGGCATTGATGAACAGAAATGTTATAAAATAGCAACGATGGTAGAACGTATTCTGGGAAGAGAATTAAGTTCCTTTACAAGTTCTATCCGATAAAGAGTTTTAATGGGAGTATAAAAAAAGCAGTAAATACTTTGCGGAAACGATAAAGATATATTAGCAAATCGCATTTTTGAAAGGAGAAAACGACAATGAAAACGAGTAAATATTCAGGATTTTTTAAATTATCAGTTGAGGACAGAATGAAAGAGGTTGCAGAGTTTGCAAACCTGACAGAAGAAGATCAGAAAGTGTTGCAGGATGCGGACAGTCTGGATATGGATAAAGCGGATCATATGATCGAGAATGTAATCGGACGTTTTGCACTTCCACTTGGCGTGGCGATCAACTTCCAAATCAACGGAAACGATTATGTTATCCCGATGGTTTCCGAGGAGCCTTCCGTAGTTGCAGCCTGCACAAATGCAGCAAAAATGGCACGCGTTGGCGGTGGATTTACCACACATTCCTCCGGAACGGTTATGATCTCTCAGATTCAGCTTCTGAATGTCCCTACACCATTTGCGGCAAAAAGTGTGATCCTTGAGCACAAAGAGGAGATTATCCAGAAATGTAACGAGAAAGATCCGGTGCTTGTAAAATGCGGCGGTGGAGCGAGAGATGTCGAAGTACGTGTCATTGATTCCATGGTTGGACCGATGGTAATTGTACATCTGCTAGTTGATACTCTGGATGCAATGGGTGCCAATGCTGTTAATACAATGGCTGAAGCAGTAGCACCGTATCTGGAGGAAATCACTGGCGGAACTGCAGAACTTCGTATTTTATCCAACCTTGCAGATCGCAGACTGGTAACAGCCCGTGCCGTATTCAAAAAAGAGGCAATCGGTGGAGAGGAAGTAGTAGATAAGATGCTGAACGCTTATGCATTTGCAGCAGCAGATCCATATCGTGCAGCAACACATAATAAAGGTATCATGAACGGAATTATCCCAGTTGTTCTGGCCACAGGAAATGATACCCGTGCTATTGAGTCAGGCGCGCATGCTTATGCAAGCAGAAACGGCAGATATACTTCCCTGACAACCTGGGAGAAAGACGCAAACGGTGATCTGGTTGGAACGATCGAAATGCCGATGGCTGTTGGATTAGTAGGTGGAGCTACAAAGATTCATCCGACTGCACAGGTAGCTGTAAAAATGCTTGGCGTCAAGACAGCAGCAGAACTTGGACAGATCATTGCAGCAGTAGGTCTGGCAAATAATATGGCAGCGATGAAAGCACTTGCTACAGAAGGTATTCAGAGAGGGCATATGTCATTGCATGCAAGAAATCTGGCGTCTACCGTAGGTGCAAAAGGCGAAGTACTGGAAGCAATTGTAAAACAGATGGTTTCCGAGAAAAAAGTTCGTCTGGAATATGCGCAGGAGTTGTTTGAAAAATACAATACAGAAAAATAATTTGCAGGAGGAATCAAAATGTTCTCGATCATTGCAATTATCATATCACTGGCAGTTGTAGTATTTCTGGCTTTTAAAAAAGTAAATATTGTAATTGTTTCGATTATTGCAGCAATTTTGCTTGCAGTTATGGATGGACAAAATATTCTGGAATCATTGACCGGAACTTTTATGTCTGGGGCAGCGGAATATGTGAAAAATTTCTTTCTTTTATTCTGCATCAGCGCATTATTTGGAAAAGTGATGGAAGAGACTGGGGCAGCAGCCTCTATTGCAAAATGGCTTGCTAATCTTCTGGGAGAAAAATATGCTATACTCGGAGTTGTGTTTGCAGGAATGTTGTTATGCTATGGTGGAATATCAGCACTGGTGATTGCCTTTACTATGTATCCGTTGGCTCTGGCTCTGTTTAAAAGAGCAAATCTGCCGAGACGCCTGATACCGGGAGCGATTGCAGCGGGCTGCTTTACTTTTGCGGCGGCAGCATTTCCCGGAACACCTCAGACCATGAATGTTATCCCTACTACTTATCTGGGAACAACCGTTGGGGCAGCACCGGTATTAGGTATCATCTGCGGCGTGATCGGAGTTACCCTGACCTGTATCTATATGTATCGCGAAAGTAAAAAGGCGCGTGCAAATGGAGAAGGATTCACGGCAGACGAAGAAACTCTGAAAATTCTGGAAAAAGCAGATCAGATGGGTGCGGATGTTCATCCGGTAATCGCAATTCTGCCAATTGTCGTAATCATTGTGCTGCTTGTGGTTTGCAAAATCAACATATTGCTGGCAATGCTGATCGGTACGGTATTATGTGCGGTATTATTACATAAAAATGTGAAAAATATTCCGTCTATGCTGGAAGATTCCATAAAAAACGGAATGGGTGCAGCAGTTACAACAGGCTGTATCGTGGGATATGGTTCCGTTGTCAGTGCAAGCACCGGATTTGCGGTACTCAGCCAGGCATTGGCATCCATGCATACAGCACCATTATTATCTTTCGGTCTGGCAAGTGCGATTTTATCAGGCGCGGCCGGATCAGGAACCGGTGGTCTTGGCATTACAATGAGCAGCATGGCAGATCAGTATCTTGCAATGGGACTTTCACCGGAAGTATTACATCGAGTAGGTGCATTATCGGCCATCGGCTTAGATTCACTTCCACATAATGGAGCAGTTGTTGTTCTGCTGACGCTGTGTGGCATGACACACAAAGATTCTTATAAACAGATTTTTGTTACAACCGTAGTATTTACCTTGATTGTAGCAGCAATCGCAATCGTATTAGGTACGATCATGTATCCGATAAATTAAAACACAGTAACTTTTATAACTTATACAATGTAAAAAGCATACCCATTTATTAAAAATAAAATCAATCAGAGTAGAAGGTGATAATTCAAAAAAGAATATATGCTATGACAAAAAGCTGTCCGTATCAAAAGATGCGGGCAGTTTTCTATATTTTTTAGTTTGCGTTAGATTGACGCACCTGTTTTTGGATGATACTATAAAACATATATGGAATGAGAGATGTTGCCGTCTATATAGGCAGTGAGCAACAAAATGGAGTATTTGCAGATGAATTATACATTTATGCATCAGAATCTGCCAGTGGCAGAGCTGGAATTAGATGATGCCAGCGGATTTATCAGAAAAATATATAATGTATATCGACCAGAGCATTTGCCAGTGGGAGTTTCTGTAAAAAAAGGTGTAGCGGATCGAGCGGCATTTAATCATTGGTGGACAGACCGTTCGATTCCGGCAAGTCGATCAGGTGTCAGGGAAGCGTTGGAAACATTGGAAATTGCAGATACCAAAATGCTTCTGGTGCGATGCTTTGGATTGAGTTTGTCGGATCAGTATTGGATAAAGCAGGAAAATACGACGTTGACCTGGGAGCAGGTAAACTTTTTTGAGAATGATTTTTCAGATGATATGGGTGATGTGTTGTTTGGAAGTCCGAAAAAGGAACCGGAGTTTGATTTCAGTTCCCCGGATAACACATCTGATGGCTGCCTGAAAAAACGATGGAAAATTATCAATGGAAAGCGTTGTCTGATAAAGGGTGGAAGCAATCCATTTCGACAGCAGCCTTTTAATGAGGTGATTGCGTCTGAAGTAATGCAGAGACTTGGGGTAAATCATATTCCATACACAGTAGTATGGAGTGAAGGTGCCCCGTATAGTATTTGCGAGGATTTTATTACAAAAGATACGGAACTCGTCAGTGCATGGCGTCTGATGCAGACTCAGAAAAAAGACAACAGTACATCGGTGTATCAGCATTTTGTAAATTGTTGTGAAGATACAGGAATTAATGTAGTATCTGATCTGGATCAAATGATTGTTGTTGATTATCTAATCGCAAATGAAGATCGACATCTGAACAATTTCGGATTGATTCGAAATGCAGAAAATCTGGAGTGGATGGGATTTGCCCCGATTTTTGACAGTGGTTCTTCCCTTGGATATGATAAGATGGCAGGAGAAATTCGTGCAGAGCGCGGTATTGTCTGCAAACCATTTAAACGACATCATGAGGAACAGTTAAAACTGGTCACATCATTTGAGTGGATTCCATTTGAAAATTTGGTGGATGTAAAAGAAATGATATGTGAAGTTTTATCAGATGAACAGGCGCGGGAATTCATGGATGAACGACGTGTGATGGCGATTGGAGATTCGGTGAAGAATCGTATTCAGAAATTGAAAGAAGTAGCTGCTGATGCATCTGGAAAAACAGTGAATATAAATGCACAGAAGTCTACACAGGATGATGTGGAAAAGAATATAGCAGAAGATTATACTAAATAGCAGGAGGAAAAGAGATTATGAGTTATTTAGGTGAAGACATTCGAAAACTTGGATTTGGTCTGATGCGTCTGCCACAGACAGACGGTGTCATTGATGTGGAGCAGACCAAAGAAATGGTAGATCTGTTTATGGATGCAGGATTTACTTATTTTGATACTGCATGGGCTTACGCAGGTTCCGAAGATGCCATCCGTCAGGCACTGGTAGAGCGTTATCCGCGTGAGAGCTATCAGCTCGCAACAAAAAATGCTGCATGGATCAACTGCAAGACAAAAGAAGAAGCATATGCGCAGTTTGACACTTCTTTAAAACAGACTGGTGCAGGTTACTTTGATTTTTATCTGCTGCACAATCTGGGTGAGGCAAGAACCGAATATTTTGACAAATTTGATATGTGGAACTGGGTGGCAGAGAAAAAGGCAGCAGGCCTGATCAAACACGTAGGATTTTCCTTCCATTCCACACCGGAAGAATTAGAAGCAATTTTAAAAGAGCATCCTGAAATGGAATTTGTGCAGCTTCAGATCAACTATGCAGACTGGGAAAACCCGGCGATTCAGTCCAGAGGCTGTTATGAAGTAGCAAGAAAGTATGGCAAACCGATCATCATCATGGAGCCTGTAAAGGGCGGTATGCTGGCAACTCCGCCGGAATCCGTAGTTAAAGTATTAAAAGAGGCAGAACCAGAGTCATCGGTTGCATCATGGGCTGTTCGTTTTGCAGCAAATCTGGAAGGCGTAATTACGGTATTATCCGGTATGAGCAACGTAGAGCAGATGAAAGATAACCTGTCCTATATGAAAGATTTTAAAGGACTTAACGATGCTCAGATGCAGACTTTAAAACAGGCACAGGAAGAACTGAACAAAATTCCGCTGATTCCATGTACGACCTGTAACTACTGTGCAAAAGTCTGTCCGATGCAGATCGGTATTTCCGGTTCTTTCACAGCAATGAACTACCTGACATTGTACGGAGATAAAGATATGGCGGTACATCAGGAAAACTGGCTGGTAGGCGGTCATGGACTGAAACGTGCAAATGAGTGCGTAAAATGTGGAAAATGCGAGGAATCATGTCCGCAGCATATTCAGATTCGTGCAGAACTGGAGTGCGTAAGTGAGGAACTCTTAAAATAGTTAATTTAAATAATATAGGATTATGAAGGCGCACCCGGTGATTTTGCCTTGTCTGCTAACAATCGCATGCCAAGAAAAAATCCCCGGGCGCGCCATTTACGCAGAGAAATACATAAAGTGATATGCAACATGACATACATAGAGTAGTGTTTTATATAGCACTGTGTAAATAGAAATCGAGAAATCCTTCTGCGACAAGCGATTCAGTAAGCGACTGAGTTTTGCGAGTTTTGCGCGAGCGGGAAACGACCAGCTTTTATCGGAGTTGGAAGTGAGCGCGATAAAACCGAAGCAAAACGAGGGCAGCGAACGGCTAGCGGTCGTAGAAGGATTTCTCGATTTCTTTTCAAGTATAAAATTTTATCCACAAAAGAAGCCGTTTCACACTTCCAAGAAGAACTGCGCATACGGTTCCAGATTTAGATACCGCCATGCCACAACTAGTTCCGCATTCTGCATGTTCGGATTCGGCTCCAGAGGATACATTTTCAACTGACTGGAAGTGACGCGAAAGAAAATATCATAACCTATCGTAATGCCGCTTCCGGTCATCAATGCAAATTCCATACTGTTCAGGTTTGTAAAATATTGAATGTTTTCCGGCAGAAACCCATGCAATTTACAATCTGTCAAAATCTTATTTGTCGCATCCAGTGAGAAGCGTTTGTCAAACAGATAAAACGTTTCTGATTTCAAATCTGAAATGGATAGCGTCTCTTTCTGATACAGAGGACTTTTCGGCCCGACAACAATTCCAAGCTGCAACGCGCGAAGCAATGAGACCTGGTCTTTCGGGTGATTTTCCGGCAATTCTGTTGACAAAGTAACGGCAAGATCAATGGAGGCTACTTCCATTGCGTGTTCTATCGTCGCAAAATCACCAAGATAATATTCCCAGGATATATTTGGAAACCGCTCGTTCAAAAGCGCAATTTTGGGAAGTACCAGACCAATGAGATTTGGAATATCCAGTACACCAAGACGAATCGTATGCCTTCCTTGGTTCAATAATGCTGCCTCTGAGAGTGCGTTATTAAATTCTTCTTCATGTCTGCAGCATAAATCATAGAGCAATTTTCCACCTTTGGTGAGGTGAATCCGCTGTTTTTCCCGTTCAAATAATTTCAGATTTAAATCCTGCTCCAGCAATTGAATTTGTTTGCTGATGACCTGCTGTGACACATACAGTGTTTCCGCTGCCTTTGAGATATTCAGGTATTTGGCTGCAGTCAGAAAATATCGAATTTGTGTAAGTGTCATGATACATCTCCTTTTTGCGATATAAATGGTGTGTGAAAGGTAACTACAATAAATTGTCTGTAAAGTTATTATAGATACAAATATGGTGGTTGTAAAACAGATTTTTAATATTGAATCACAACAAAATGATTGTGAACTATGAACTGGATAAGTGTTTTACGACAGAAGAGGAGAAACTTATAATGTAAGCATAACAAATCAATGAGTTATTGATAAGAGTTAGGAGGAAGAAGATGAAAATTCTTGGTATTTCAGGTGGAACAAGAAACGGAGCAAATGACTGCATGTGTAAGGAAGCACTGCTGGCGGCAAAAGAAGAAGGCGCGGAAATTGAATTTATCCGTCTGACAGATCTGAACATTCAACATTGTACAGGTTGTAAAGCCTGTGTTATGGCACTGTTTTCCGGAAGAGGAAATATGTGTGCCTTGAAGGATGATTTTGACTGGCTGCTGGATAAAATGATGGATGCGGATGGAATTCTGTTTTCTATTCCGATTTTTGAAAAATGTGCGATGGGATTATTCCACACGATCATGGATCGATTTGGACCGCGTATGGGACGTGCTCACAATATTATTGCAACGAAAATTGCTGCAGAAGGTGGAAAAACGATTGATCCACGTTATTTGAAAGACCGCGTGGTATCTTATATGGCAATTGGTGGTTCTGACTGGACCACACAGGTACAGTGTGATTTTGCGTTACATGGAATGATCGATATGTGGAAAGTGATTGACAATGAAGCATTCCAGTGGTCATTGGGTATTATGGCAGATGAGAAGAAAGTAGCGCGTGCACATGAGATTGGTGTGAATCTTGCAAAAGCGGCTGCAGATATTGAACATGCACAGTATCAGGGAAATCAGGGTGTCTGTCCACATTGCCATTCCCGCAATTTCTTTATCAATGGAGATGGAAGCGTAGTTTGTGGCATCTGTGGTATTGTTGGAAAATTACATGAGACAGCAGGCGGATATGATTTTACTTTTGAGGAAAGTCAGTTAGAACATGCACATGATACCTTGAGTGGACAGTTTATTCATGCAGATGATATTCAGAAAAATGAGGCATCTGCAGGTGCGATTGCCAGAAGTGACGAATATAAAGCAATGGTGAAAAGATACAGCGAAGCTGTTGTTGCAGTAAAACCGGAATAAAAAATAAGTGGAGGAAACAGATTATGAGTAATGTACCGTTTCATTTAAAACATCATCATGTAGGATATTTTGTAAGCAACATTGATACTACCGTAAAATGGTATGAAGAAATGTTTGGTTTTGAACTTGCACACAAGACCGTATATGACCTTCCAGGTCAGGGACCGACACAGATGTGCTGGATCCAGAATGGAGATTTTTGGATTGAACTTTATCAGTATGACCCGGCACTTGCACCGTTTACCGTAGAAGACTATCTGGGAAAACTGGGATGCAAGCATGTATGTTTTTATGTGGCAAATGATGAATTTGATGCATTGCGCAATCATTTAAAAGAGAAAGGCGCAAACGTATTTGTTGACATTCGCTGGCCGAATGATCAGAGCGGAGATCTGGTAGAGCCGATGGCGGCAGATTCTGACAAAGACATTTCAACAGGTGTTATCTACGTGGCAGATCCGGATGGTATGTGGATTGAAGTTCAGGGAGAATTTTATCCGGGCGTAGGTGCCAAAAAAGAGCAGTAGGACAATAAAAAATCTGTATGCAAAACGATCAGGAATTTTCCTGGTCGTTTTCAATAAGAAGAAAATAGAGAGGAGGAACGGTCATGGAAAAAGTAAAGATTATTCCGGAACGCTGTAAAAGCTGTGGATATTGTGTGCGCTTTTGCCCGAAGCAGGTGCTTGATACCGGTGAAAAAGTAAATTCGAAAGGATATGAATATGTGTATCCAAAACATCCGGAAGCCTGTATCAGTTGTTGTATGTGTGCACGTATCTGCCCGGATGGTGCAATTGAAATTTTCAAATAAAACATTTTAGAAAAATAATAATAAGGAGTGAATGATTATGGCCAGAGTATTAATGAAGGGCTGTGAGGCAATTGCAGAAGCAGCCGTGCGGGCTGGATGTCGTTTTTTTGCAGGATATCCGATCACACCGCAGAATGAGATCCCGGAATATTTTGCACGTCGTCTTCCGGAAGTAGGTGGAGTGTTTGTACAGGGTGAGTCGGAAGTGGCGTCCATCAACATGGTGTATGGAGCAGGTGCCAGTGGAACGCGGTCTATGACATCCTCATCCAGTCCCGGAATCGCATTAAAAAGTGAGGGAATCTCTTATTGTGCGGCAGCGCGTATTCCAATCGTGATTTCAAACATTTCCAGAGGTGGCCCTGGTGTAGGTGCCATTCAGCCGGCGCAGCAGGATTATTTTGAGGCAACAAAAGCATCCGGAAATGGCGGATTTGAGATGATGGTTCTTGCACCGGCTACGGTTCAGGAAGCGGTAGATCTGACGGTTGCAGCATTTGATTATGCAGACAGAGACCGCAATCCGGTAATGATCCTTGCAGATGGTGTGATTGGAACGATGATGGAGCCGGTGGAAATGCCGGAAATGAAATCAGAAGAAGCAGTAGAAAAAATTCGTGAAAGCAAAGAGCGCTGGTCTGTGATCGGACATAAGCTGGATTACCCAAATCGCGCATGGGTACAGGCAGGTAACTGGGATACAAATGTGATGCAGCAGATGAATGAAGAGGCAGAAGCTTTGTATAAGAGTTGGGAAAAAGATATCCAGGTAGAAGAATATCGGATCGAAGATGCCGAACTGATCATCACAGCATATGGAATTTCTGCCAGAATTTCAAAATCGGTTGTGGACGATATGCGAAAAGAAGGAAAGAAAGTCGGATTGATCCGTCCGATTACAGTACATCCATTCCCATATCCATCCTTTGAAAAAATAGATTACTCTGTCTGCCGACAGATTTTAGACGTGGAAATGTCCATTCCGGCGCAGATGCTGGAAGATGTGGATCATGCGATTGCAAGAAGATGTAAGATCGATACCTGTCTCTGTTCTGGTGGAAATGTCATCAGTAAAGAAGCAATCCGCAGAAAAGCAGAAGAACTGTACAGAGGAGGGGAGCAGTGATATGGAACTGATATACGGAAGAACGAAAACAATTCAGGAAGATAAAGTATCAGGTTTCTGTCCGGGATGTATGCACAGCACGATCATCAAACTGGTTGGTGAAGTCATGGAAGAACTTAATATTGTGGATAAAACGGTCTGTATCAATGGTATTGGCTGTTGTGGATTACATATTGATTATATTGCATATGACAATATTACAGCTCCACATGGAAGAGCCTGTGCAGTTGCAACCGGATTAAAGCGATGCCGCCCGGATACTATTTATTTTACTTATCAGGGAGATGGTGACTTGGCATCCATCGGTCTTGCGGAGACTATGTCTGCGGCAAACAGGGGTGAAGATTTTACCGTTATCTTTGTGAATAATGGTATTTACGGTATGACAGGTGGTCAGCTGGCACCAACGACACTTGTGGGAATGAAAGCATCCACAGCACCGCAGGGAAGAAATCCGGAAGAACATGGTTATCCAATGCATGTCTGCGAAGTATTAAACGATCTGGAAGCACCGTATTATCTGGAACGCGTCAGCTGCAATACACCACAGAATGTAATAAAAGCAAAAAATGCGATCAAAAAGGCATTTCAGAATCAGATTGACAAAAAAGGATTTTCGCTGGTAGAGATTATGGCAAGCTGCCCGACAAACTGGGGCTTAGAACCGTTGGATGCACTGGATTATCTGGAAGAGAAAATGATGGCAGAGTTCCCGCTTGGGGTGATCAGAGACCGTTCAAAGGAGGCGAAATAAGATGGAAACAAATTTATGTGTGGCAGGATTTGGCGGACAGGGTGTTATGACACTTGGTAAATTTCTGGCAACTGCAACCTGCAATTCAACCAACAAAAATGTAACTTTCTTTCCATCTTATGGAGCCGAACAGCGTGGTGGAACTGCAAACTGCTATGTTGTAATTTCAGATGAAATGGTAGGTGCACCACTTGGAGATGTAATGGATGATCTGATCGTGATGAACGGTCCATCTCTGCAGAAGTTTTTACATACATTGAAATCTGGGGGAACCTTATTCATAAACAGTTCTATTGTAGATGCAGATCTGGTGGAGCGTACAGATATCAGTATTGTAAAAGCACCGGTGACAGAACTTGCTCTTGAAATGGGAAATGCGAAAGTATTGAACGTCATTATGCTTGGTGTATACATTGGATATACAAATGTAATTGAACCGGAAATTGTATGGAATGTAATTGAACAGAAGCTGGCGAAAAAGGCTAAATTATTACCGTTAAATAAAGAAGCCTTTGAAAAAGGAATTGAAATTGGAAATGAGCAGAGAAAATAATCAGCAAAAACGGCTGTTGATCTTAAATCCGGGATCTACGTCTACAAAAATAGCTGTTTATGAAGATGAGCAGGAAATCTTTAAAGAAAATATTACACACAGTGTAGAAAATCTTGCTGCATATGAGCATGTAGCGGATCAGGCAGAATTTCGAATGAACCTTATCATGGATGTACTGCAAGAGCATAGATTTTCATTATCAGATTTTCAGGCAATTGTTGCCAGAGGTGGAATTTTACCGCCGATAAAAACAGGCGCATATCTTGTAAATGAAGCGATGGTGGATCAGTTAATTCATCATCCGGTGTTGGAGCATGCTTCAAATCTTGGCGCAATCATTGGATATCAACTGGCGCAGGAGAACTGTATTCCATGTTTTATTTACGATGGGGTATCGGCAGATGAAATGAAGCCGGTTTTGAAAATCACTGGTCTCCCGGAACTGAAACGAAAAGGCCAGGGACATAATCTGAATCTGCGCGCAGTAGCTATGCGCTATGCAAAAGAACATGGAAAGACACTGGATGAATGTAATCTGATCGCTGCTCATATGGGCGGTGGAATTTCTGTTGCACTGTTTGAACATGGAAGAATCATTGACATTATAAATGATGAGGATGGACCGTTTACACCGGAAAGAGCAGGAGCTTTGCCAATGCTTCAATTGATGGAGCTTTTTATGGATCCGACCGTAGATCATGCTGATTTAAAGAAAAAAATCCGTTCAGGTGGTGGATTTTCGGCATACTTTGGAACTAATGATGTACGTGAAGTTGAAAAACTTATGGAAGAAGGCAATGAAAAAGCAAAAGAGGTATTTGATGCGTTTGCAATCAATGTAGCAAAATGTATCGGAAAAGAAGCACCAGTGGTCTGTGGAAAACTGGATGTTATCATTCTGACCGGGGGAATTGCGTATTCAGAAAAAGTCACACAGCGAATTACAGAAATGGTATCTTACCTAGCACCTGTCATTGTGTATGCGGGAGAAAACGAACTGGAGTCACTGGCTTTGGGCGGCTTACGTGTATTACGCGGACAGGAAAACTACACAGAATTTGTGCCTGATTAGTAAAAATTGGTTAAAAAATTAATATTATGAAGGCGCACCCGGTGATTTTGTCTTGTCAGCTAACAATCGCTTTCCAAGAAAAAATCCCCGGGCGCGCCATTTACGTACTTGAATATATAAAGTGATATGTAACACAGCACAGAGCAGATTAATGTTTGCTATATCACTGTGTAAATAGAAATCGAGAAATCCTTCTGCGACAAGCGATTCAGTAAGCGACTGAGTTTTGCGAGTTTTGCGCGAGCGGGAAACGACCAGCTTTTATTGGAGTTGGAAGTGAGCGCGATAAAACCGAAGCAAAACGAGGGCAGCGAACGGCTAGCGGTCGTAGAAGGATTTCTCGATTTCATTTCAAATATTAAATTTATTCACAAAAGAAACTTTTTTTACGCGTCCTGTTTCTGTGACTTTTTCAAATTTTTCTGTGCCGTAGACAGCATCAGTTTAATACGGTTCAACTGGTTTACCTCACTGGCACCCGGATCAAAGTCGATAGCCACAATATTGGACATCGGATACTGATGACGCAGCTCTTTGATAACACCCTTACCTACGATATGGTTCGGCAGGCAGGCAAACGGCTGACAGCATACAATGTTATTGACACCGGAGTTGATCAGCTCAACCATCTCACCGGTCAGGAACCATCCCTCACCGGTCTGGTTACCATGAGATACGATGGATTCTGCATTTTTTGCAGTCTCGTAAATATTTGCCGGCGGTGTGAAGTGTTTACTTTCTTCCAATGCTTTGTGCGCAACTCCACGCAGTTTTTCAATCGCCCAGATACCAAGATTTGATTTTGTCTTGGTGGATTTCTTGAATCCAAGGACATCTGCTTTGAAGTTGTTGTTGTAGAAGCAGTAGAGGAAGAAGTCCAGCAGATCTGGAATGACTGCCTCAGCACCTTCGGATTCCAGCAGATCAGCCAGATAGTTGTTTGCCATCGGCATGAATTTTACCAGAATCTCTCCAACGATACCTACCTTTGGTTTCTGAATATCAAGTCTTGGAAGCACATCAAAATCATGTACGATCTCACGGCAGTACTGTTTGTACTTTTTGTGACTGATCAGTTTATCGGTAGATACGAAGTCTGTGATTTTCTGTACCCATTTTCTGTGCAGTTCGTTTGTGGAACCCGGAACTGCTTCGTACGGTCTGGTTGCGTAAATACAACGCATCAGGATATCACCGAATACCAGACAGTACATACCTTTCTGGATTAGAGAAGCATTGAGCTTAAATCCAGGATTGGATTCCAGACTGCTTAAGTTCAGCGAAATAACTGGAATCTGAGGGTAGCCTGCTTTTTCCAGTGCACGACGGATGAATCCGACATAGTTGGAAGCACGGCATCCGCCGCCGGTCTGGGACATAATGATGGCCAGGTGGTCTACGTCATATTTGCCGGAAGTTACAGCATCCATGAACATACCAACAGTGATCAGGGACGGATAGCAGGCGTCGTTGTTTACATATTTTAATCCTGCATCGACAGCAGCTTTGTTGTCATTTCCAAGAACGACTAAGTT
Source organism: Lachnospiraceae bacterium (assembly GCA_963617435.1). GTDB lineage: Bacteria > Bacillota > Clostridia > Lachnospirales > Lachnospiraceae > Eubacterium_I. The sequence continues at coordinate 9,442 of CAVEOS010000001.1, read as the reverse complement.
GTAGCCGGAAGCCTTAAATGCAGGCTCTAACAGCTCGAAATGGATCGGAGCCATCTGTGGAGCCAGGATGGTATAAGTCTTTCTCATTTCTTCTGTAAAGACAGCACGCTTATAGCTGGACGGAACAATCTTGCGCTCTTTCGGGTTTTTCTCTCTTGTGCGAATGGCAGCGATGAGAGAACGGATACGGATACGCGCAGCACCAAGGTTGTTTACTTCATCAATCTTCAGGCAGGTGTAAATCTTGCCGGAATGTGTCAGGATATCGCTGACCTGATCGGTGGTAACCGCATCCAGTCCACAGCCGAAGGAGTTCAGCTGGATCATATCCAAAAAGTCGGTTGTCTTTACATAGTTTGCAGCTGCATACAGTCTGGAGTGGTACATCCACTGGTCAAGTACGATCAGCGGGCGCTCTACCTGATGCAGATGGGAGATGGAATCCTCGGTCAGAACTGCAAATCCATAGGATGTGATCAGTTCCGGAATACCATGGTTGATCTCCGGGTCAATATGATATGGACGGCCGGCAAGTACGATACCACGGCGGTTGTTATCTTTTAACCACTGGATGGTTTCTTCGCCTTTTTTGCGCATATCATTGCGGGCATTGGCAAGTTCCTGCCATGCAGCGTGTACGGCAGCTTTTACTTCAGAAACCGGAATATCAAAATCCTCTTTCATGACTTCTTCGAGACGTTTGGTTAAAGTTTCCTCATCTGCGAAGGACATGAACGGGTTGTAGAATTTTACTTTTCCGGAAGTAATGTCATCTACGTTATTTTTGATATTTTCCGCATAGGAAGTAACGATCGGGCAGTTGTAGTTGTTGCCTGCATCTGGGAATTCTTTACGCTCATACGGGATACATGGATAGAAAATAGTGTTGATACCTTCTTTGATCAGCCATGTAATATGTCCGTGGGCAAGTTTTGCCGGATAACACTCGGACTCACTCGGAATGGACTCAATACCAAGTTCGTAAATCTTTCTGGTGGAAGCCGGAGAGAGTACGAGACGGAATTTTAGTGCTTTGAAAAATGTTGCCCAGAACGGATAGTTTTCGTAAATGTTCAGGACTCTTGGCATACCGAGGGTTCCGCGGGTTGCTTCTTCTTCGCTCAGCGGCTCATAGTCAAAGACACGGTGCAGTTTATATTCAAACAGGTTCGGGATCTGTTCTTTGTTTTTCTCTTTACCGATACCTTTTTCGCATCTGTTTCCGGTAATGTACTGACGGTTTCCGGAGAATTTGTTGATGGTGAGCAGGCAGTTGTTGGTACATCCGCCACAGCGGGCAAGTTTTGTCTCAAATTTCAGATCGTTGATCTGGCCGATAGACAGCATGGTTGTCTGCTTGCCTTCGTAACGGTCACGGGCAATCAGTGCGGCACCGAACGCACCCATGATACCAGCGATATCTGGACGGATCGCCTGACAGCCGGAAATGGTCTCAAAGCTTCGCAGTACAGCGTCGTTGTAGAAGGTACCACCCTGAACAACGATGTTCTGACCAAGTTCTGTCGGGTCAGACAGCTTGATTACCTTAAATAATGCATTTTTGATAACAGAGTAAGCCAGACCTGCAGAAATATCAGCAACGGATGCGCCCTCTTTCTGGGCCTGTTTTACTTTGGAGTTCATAAATACAGTACAACGTGTTCCGAGGTCGATCGGGTTTTTCGCAAATAATGCTTCTTTTGCGAAATCCTGTACGGAATAGTTCAGAGATTTTGCAAACGTCTCGATGAAAGAACCACAGCCGGAGGAACATGCCTCATTTAACTGTACGCTGTCAACGGTGTTGTTTTTGATCTTGATACATTTCATATCCTGACCACCGATGTCGAGGATACAGTCAACCTTCGGATCAAAGAAAGCAGCAGCGGTGTAGTGCGCAACGGTCTCTACTTCACCTTCATCCAGCATCAGGGCAGCTTTTACCAGTGCTTCGCCGTAACCGGTGGAGCAGGAAGATACGATGTGCGCATCTGCCGGAAGCTGTTCGTAGATCTCTTTGATGGCAACGATGGAAGTAGCCAGAGGACTTCCGTTGTTGCTGCTGTAGAAGGAGTACAGTAACGTGCCGTCTTCGCCAACCAGAGCGACTTTTGTTGTAGTGGAACCTGCGTCGATACCGAGATAGCAGTTTCCGCTGTAGGTAGAAATATCACCTTTTTTGACACATGCGCCGTTGTGACGAGCAGTAAATTCGTCGTAAGCGGCCTGATCTGCAAACAGCGGATCCATACGCTCTACTTCGAATTCCATGTGGATTTCACCTTTTAATTTATTAAGCAGTTCTTCTAAGGATACCTGATTTTCTTCCTTATAATTTAAGGCAGAACCGATGGCTGCAAACAGATGGGAGTTTTCCGGAACAATGGTGTGCTCCTCGTCAAGTTTCAGTGTGCGGATAAATGCTTCTTTCAGTTCGGATAAGAAATGAAGCGGACCGCCAAGGAATGCAACGTGGCCGCGGATCGGTTTACCACAGGCCAGACCACTGATGGTCTGGTTTACAACTGCCTGGAAAATAGAAGCAGACAGGTCTTCACGTGTTGCACCTTCGTTGATCAGCGGCTGGATATCTGTCTTTGCAAATACACCACAGCGGGCAGCAATCGGGTAGATCGCTTTATAATTTTTCGCATATTCGTTCAGACCGCTGGCATCTGTTTGGATCAGGGAAGCCATCTGGTCGATAAAGGAACCAGTACCGCCGGCACAGATACCGTTCATTCGCTGCTCAACATTGCCACCTTCAAAATAAATGATCTTGGCATCCTCACCACCAAGCTCGATGGCTACGTCTGTCTGTGGAGCTGCGTCCTGCAGAGCGGTAGATACGGCGATAACCTCCTGTACGAAAGGTACACCGAGGTGTTTTGCCAGTGTCAGACCACCGGAACCGGTGATCATAGGACAGAGCTGGATCTGTCCGAGTTTTTCGTATGCTTTATGAAGCAGATCGGTGAGCGTTTCGCGGATATTTGCGAAGTGGCGCTCATAATCGGAAAAAACTAACGTATTCTGATCATCCAAAATTGCAATCTTTACCGTAGTTGATCCGATATCAATTCCAAGTTTGTGTAATTTAAAATTATTCATTTTACCACCTGTATATATTGATTGGTTGTCTGAAATCGTTGATTTTTTTGAGAAAACGGATTTCAGAAGTTTCATATTAAATGTATAACACCTGTCAGATTACAAGCGAACTTCATTATACGACAGGAAAGGGCAAAATACAATCTTTTTATAATTTCTTTATTTTTTCCAGTTCACTCGTCACATGTATTCATAATAACGATCATGCTGGCATGAGGAGTTATATGGATGCATGATGACGAAGGGAGCGTCTTTTATGAGCAAAAAGAGCAGTATGACTGCGGAAAAGCCCTGAAAGGGCGTTTTGCGAATGCTTTTTTGAAAAGACGCGAGTGAACTGAATGTACAGAAAAAAGAAAAAACGCATATCTTAAAAGAAAAAGGAAAAAGTTATGAATCCTTATTTTGAATCTGAATACGGAGAATCCCGTATGATGCACAGCTGTCCGGGACTGATTCATGTGGTAAAAGAAGGGGATACTTTATATAAAATTTCACAGTATCATCATGTGAGTGTATCTGATATATTGTTGGAAAATCCTTATGTGAACGTATATAATCTACAGATTGGAGATGAACTGTGCATTCCGGTTGGAAAAAAGATTATGCGGGATGATGCATAAGTAGTAGGCGTATGCGGTAGCGTGATGTCTGATTTGCCTGTCAGAGTATAATTATAGTTACGCTTTTCTATGTTCTCAGAATAAGGAATGCGATGATATGAAATGGCTGTGGCGGGTGGATCGGACACCAAAATTTCAAAGTTTGCCAAGACACCAAAATTTCAAAGTTTGGCAAGTTGACAAAGTGATAGCCGCTCTATATAATCAAAAGATAGCCATCTTTTTCTCGTTGGCAGATGTATCAAACGCTTGCAAAAGCGGATGAATCAGCGGGAAAAGTGCTAAAAATAAACGAAAGTAGGAAACAGAATGCATTTTTTGAATAAAATGGAACGCAAGTTTGGCAGATTTGCCATTCAGGGACTGATGAAATACATCATTCTTTTCTATGTGGCAGGATATCTGATCGAATTTCTGGCCCCGCAGGCCTACAGTTTCCTGACATTGGAGCCGTTTTTGATCTTCCATTATGGACAGGTCTGGAGACTGGTGTCATGGGTACTGATTCCACCACCAACCGGCAATTTTATTTTTGCCATTATTATGATCATACTCTACTATCAGCTGGGTACCGCGCTGGAACGTACCTGGGGAGCATTCCGATTTAATTTGTATATTTTCGGCGGTATGATTTTTACCGTGCTTGGCGCACTGCTCCTGTTTGTGATCTACGGCGTGAATACACCGATTTCCATGGGATCCAGCTTCAGCACCTATTACATTAACATGACAATTTTCCTCGCATTTGCGATGTGTTACCCGGATATGCGGATTATGCTTTATTTTTTCATCCCGATCAAAATGAAGTGGATGGCAGGCATTTATGCGGCACTGATCATTTATGAAATGATCATCTCCAGCTGGGGAGGCAGAGTGGCCATTATCGCATCTATCCTGAATTTCCTGATTTTCTTCTTTATGACACGCAATTACCGCAGTGTTTCGCCGAAAGAAGTACACAGGAAACGGACGTATAGCCGTCAGGTGCAGCAGCCGAAAGGTGTCACACGCCACAAATGTGCGATTTGTGGACGGACAGAACTGGATGATCCGAATCTGGAGTTCCGTTTCTGTTCCAAATGCAATGGAAATTATGAATATTGTCAGGATCATCTGTTTACCCATGAACATGTAAAATAACAGTAAGATCCTTACTTAAAATACAGGAGAGAGAGGTTTGATTATGGAAAATGAAACAATTTCCAGAAATTTTATTGAGCAGATTATTGACAAAGATATAGAGGAGGGCAGATGTGAAACCGTATGTACCCGTTTTCCACCGGAACCGAACGGATACCTTCACATCGGACATGCAAAATCCATTCTTTTGAACTATGGACTTGCTCAGGAATATCATGGAAAATTCAATATGCGCTTTGATGATACCAACCCGACAAAAGAAAAAGTTGAGTTTGTTGAGTCTATCAAAGCAGACATCGAGTGGCTGGGCGCTGACTGGGAGGACAGACTGTTCTTCGCATCCGATTATTTTGACCAGATGTATGAAGCTGCCGTAAAACTTATTAAAAAAGGAAAAGCTTTCGTCTGCGATCTGTCTGCAGATGAGATCCGTGAGTACCGCGGAACTCTGACAGAGCCGGGTAAAAACAGCCCATACCGTGATCGCAGCGTAGAGGAAAACCTGGAATTATTTGAGAATATGAAAAACGGCATGTACAAGGATGGCGAGAAAGTATTACGTGCAAAAATCGACATGGCTTCTCCGAACATCAACATGCGTGATCCGGTTATTTACCGTGTGGCTCATATGACACATCATCGTACCGGAGATAAATGGTGCATCTATCCGATGTATGATTTTGCTCATCCGATCGAGGACGCGATCGAGGGTGTTACTCATTCTATCTGTACACTGGAATTTGAGGATCATCGTCCGTTGTATGACTGGGTAGTAAGAGAGCTGGAGTATCCGCATCCACCAAAACAGATCGAGTTTGCAAAATTGTATCTGACTAACGTGGTAACCGGAAAACGTTATATCAAAAAATTAGTAGAAGAAGGTATTGTAGACGGCTGGGATGATCCGCGTCTGGTTTCTATTGCAGCACTGAGAAGAAGAGGGTTTACACCGTCTTCCATCAAAAAATTCGTAGAGCTGTGTGGTATTTCCAAGAGTAATAGTTCCGTAGATTATGCAATGCTTGAATACTGCATCCGTGAGGATCTGAAATTAAAAGTATCACGTGCCATGGCAGTGCTTGACCCGATCAAACTGGTGATCGATAACTATCCGGAAGGACAGACCGAGGAACTGGAAGTAGACAATAACATGGAAAATCCGGAGCTTGGCAAACGAGTTGTTCCATTTGGCCGTGAGGTTTATATTGAGCGTGAGGACTTCATGGAGGAGCCACCGAAAAAATACCGTCGTCTGTATCCAGGCAACGAAGTACGTCTGATGAATGCATATTTCGTAACCTGTACCGGATTTGAGAAAGATGAGGATGGAAAAGTAACAGTCGTACATTGTACTTATGATCCGGAGAGCCGCGGCGGAAACAGCCCGGACGGAAGAAAAGTACGTGGAACCATCCACTGGGTATCTGCAGCAGATGCAGTAAAAGCACAGGTTCGTCTGTATGAGAACATCATCGATGAGGAGAAGGGTGTATACAACGAGGACGGGAGTCTGAATCTGAACCCGAACTCCCTGACAGTACTGGATAACTGCTACGTGGAGCCGTCTTTACTGGAAACAGAAAAATACGACAGCTTCCAGTTTGTAAGAAATGGTTTCTTCTGCGTGGATGCAAAAGATTCCACACCGGAACATCCGGTATTCAACCGTATCGTATCCTTAAAGAGCTCATACAAACTGCCGACACAGGCTTAGGAGAAAATGAAAGAATTAGCGATTACGCTTGATACAGAAAAAAAACAGCCTTTATATGAACAAATTTACGAAGCCCTGCGGGAAGCAATCTTGCAGGGCCGTATTTTACAGGGGGAAAAACTGCCTTCTACCCGGTTTGAGGCGGATTATCTGCAGGTGAGCCGCAGTACGGTGGAACTTGCCTATGATCAGCTAGTTTCCGAAGGATATATTCATGCGGAGCCGTATCGCGGTTATTTTGCATGTGATGTGCGGGAACTGTATGATCTGACGGATATTCATACGGCAGATGTGCAGAACCAGAATAATAGTGCATTGACTGAATTGAAATCTGAGATTTCCGATGAAAAGGATCAAAAGGAAGACTATCGGATTGATTTTTCACTAAATGCATTGTCGTTGGAGAGTTTTCCCTATAATGGCTTAAGTAAAATTATGAAAAATCTGCTCCTGGATGAAGGGGAACAGATCATGAGCAGCGGAAGTGCTTTCGGAGAGTCAAATCTCAAAGAAACCATCTGTGATTATCTGTTTCATGCGCGAAATGTCCGGTGTGTGCCGGAACAGATCGTGATCGGAGCCGGAAATGAATATTTGCAGCTTTTGCTGGCGCAGATGTTTGGCAAAGAGCATTGCGTGGCAATGGAATCACCTACATATCTGAGAGCATACAAAACTTTCCGCAACATCGGCTTGCCGGTGCGGGAAGTAGCATTGGATGCGTCTGGAATGAGGGTAGACCTTTTGCGGGAAACGGATGCCAGCATTGCCTACGTGATGCCATCTCATCAGTTTCCACTTGGAATCGTTATGCCGATGAAACGCAGACTGGAACTGCTGAATTGGGCGGTGGAAGAACCAGAGCGTTATATTATTGAAGATGATTATGACAGTGAGTTCCGATATAAGGGAAAACCGATCCCGGCTCTGCAGGGAATTGATCGTTTTGGACGAGTAATCTACCTGGGAACCTTTTCGAAAAGTGTGGCATCTTCTACCCGTATCAGTTACATGGTGCTCCCGAAGCAGTTATTATCCAGATTTCGGGAATGCTGCGGTTTTTATGCCTGTACTGTGCCGAATTTGATGCAGCAGGCCATCTGTCAGTTTATGAAAGAGGGATATTTCGAAAAGAATCTCAACCGCATGCGTGCGATTTATAAAGCAAAACATGATTTTATGCTTGCAGAATTGCGAAAGTATCCATGGGTGCTAAATATTATGGGTGAAAACTCTGGGTTACATTTGTTAGTAGAAATTGAGACGACACTGACAGAACAGGATGTGATTCAGAAATGTGCAGCGCAGAAAATTCGTGTGTATGGATTGTCGGAGTATTACATCAGTCAGATTCCGAAGCGGGAGTATCCGATTTTGCTCCTGGGCTATGGTGGACTGACAGAGGAACAGATTAGTGAGGGACTGGCGATGATTCATCTTAGCCTGAATTAGGTAAATGTAAATATGTATACAATCTGAAAAATAATTGCATTACCCGATGCTGTCAGTAAATGAGTTCATTACTGCATTTATAATACATCGGGTAGATGCGTCATACAGCCATGACAGCTAAAGAGGCATAGATGATGATCAATGAAATGATTATGATCGACTGCTTCTTTTTTTGATAAGTGAGAAGACCTATAAATTCACGGACGAGAGCATTAGGCCAAAAATACCATTTTGTCCGTGAACCAATTCCTTCTGCATGCATCTGAGCCATATTCGCAAACATGCCGCTACGAAATACATGATAATTGGTTGTGGAGAAAGCAATTTTGGCATCAGGATTCTGCTGCAGGATCTTTTCCCTGGAAAATTTCATGTTTTCCAGAGTATTGGTGGATTGATCTTCGGCAATGAGGTGGGTACTGGAAATGCCTTTTTGCAGCAGATAACGTGTCATTGATTCACTTTCTGACATGATTTCATTACTTCCCTGTCCTCCGGAAGTGACAAAGGTAAGTTCTTTTCCGGATTTTTTCAATTGTTCATTCCGAAAAGAAAGCGCCTGGTCAATTCTACCTCGCAGAAGAGGAGTCGGAGTTCCGTCTTTTCTGATGGCACAGCCAAGAATGATCATATAATCAATGTCAGGAGCGGGCTTATGTCTGGCGGAAATTGCGCTTACAATCATGACACCGATTACCATACATTCGAAATACAGATAGACAGATGCAAAAGTATTAATCAGAATATTGCGGATACGTGCCTGCTGTTCACTTAACCCTTGATATTCACCGTAAAAAAACAGCAATAAAGTGCCACTGACCAGAAGCAAAGAAAGAAGGATTCCGAGTATATTTACAAATCGAGCACCTTCCTGTCGAATCAGTGCCAGATTAGATATGCATAATGCCACACATATAATCAGGATGAAAGGAAATGAAAGTATGATATATGTTGATGCCGATTCACTGAAAAAATGCGAGAATTGAATGACATTTTCTTCATAGTGAAATCCATTCAGTCCCATCAGACGAACAGTAAAAATAATATTTGCTATCAGTACAGAAATCATAAAAAGTGAAAAACCGCTGTAATAGATGGTGTTATATGAATAGCGATCATATTTTAAATGTTTAATAAAAGTTCTTATCAATATAATGACAAGTAAAAAGAAAAAGACGTCGAATATCAGACTGATCACAATAGCATGTTTTTCAGCATCTGTCAGTGCCAAAACTGTGACAAGAATGGCTGTGATGATTACAAGTAATATGATCTGGCGGATGCTAGATGTGATGTTGATACATTTTTTTTTCGCTGAATTCATTGCGTTACCTCCGAATTTTTGTGATAGTCTGAATAATCGTATTAAAAATAGCATCATCTTTTTAAAAAGTCAATTCTG